>JBALUX010000103.1:0-10451 GCA_036963725.1 Parasphingorhabdus sp.
TCCTGGTCGCCGAGCCAGTCGGATCCCTTGACCGTGTCATACATATGCCACTGCCAGTGATCGGGCGTGTTGTTGCCGAGCGATGCGGCAATACCGCCCTGCGCCGCGACCGTGTGCGAGCGAGTCGGGAAAACCTTGGTGATGCAGGCCGTTTTCAGGCCGGATTCTGCCGCGCCCATGGTGGCGCGCAGGCCGGAGCCGCCAGCGCCGACAACCACAGTGTCATAAGTGTGGTCGATGATCTTGTAAGCAGGCTGGGTGGAAGTATCAGTCATTATGCGGCCACTCCGGTAAAGGCTATTTTCGCGACCGAGAAAATCCCCAGTGCCGCGCCGCCGATGGCGAAAAAGTTGAGCAGGAGGATCAGGCCGAATTTGGCGCCATGATCCGGTACATAATCCTCGATCAGGACCTGCAATCCGATCCGCAGATGCCAGAAGATGCTGACCAGCATCAGGATCATCGGCACCGCGACCAGCGGCGAGGACAGCCATTCAATCATCAGCTCATGCCCATATTGCGGCAGCCGGACGAGCGAAAAGACCAGCCACAGGACCAGCAGCAAATTGCTCACTGCGGTGACCCGCTGCACTATCCAGTGATGCGCGCCTTCTTGCGCCGATCCGAGGCCGCGTACCCGGCCGATATTGGTTCCTGAACCCATGTTCCGATTCCTAATCTATAAAATATTCTTGGAAACGATGTAGAGCCACATCGCGCCGGTGGTGAGGATCGCGGCCAGAGGCACGGCGATCGACCACATTCTGTTGGTCTGCAATTCATAGCCAGCGCCAGCGTCCAGCACGAAATGGCGCAACCCGCTATACATATGCTCGAAAAAGGCAAAGCTCATGCCGACCAGAACGATATAGCCAATATAACCCCAGTTGAACCAGCTGAGGAAATAGTCATAGCTCTCCGGACCGGCAGCAATGGCATAAAGCCACCAGACCAGCAGCGGGACGCCAACCAGCGCCATGCCGTCACCGGTGACCCGATGGAGAATGGAAACCAGCATATGCGGCCCCCATTTATACACCTGCAAATGCGGTGAAAGCGGTCTGTTCGATGCTGAACCTGATACGCCGGACATTATATTCCCCTGAACAATATCTCCGGGTCGTGCCGGAGTCTTTGAAATCGAACCATTCCCTTAGCGAAAAGCACGTCTCATGCAAACCGGATGCGCCCGATTTGATCAATTTATTAGTGCAATTATATCCGTACCGGATGCAAAGCATGAAATCTGCATCATTCATGGACGCGCGGACCGAGTGGCTCTAATCAATCCGGCATGAGCAAGACAAAAACCCATATACTGGTAACCGGAGCCAGCCGCGGCATAGGCCAAGCCATCGTCGAATCGCTAAGCGGAGACAATGTGACCGTCATCGGCCAGAGCACGACCGGCAAAGATGGCTTGATTGCAGCCGATTTTTCTGAAGACGGAGCAGCATCACAGCTTTGGGAACAGGCGCTGGAAAGGCTGGACGGTCAGATCGACGTGCTGATCAACAATGCCGGCTTGTTCGAGCCCAATCCGATCGCTGCGGACGACTGGCTGGAAAGCTGGAACCGGACCATGACCATCAACCTGACCGCCTCGGCCGAACTATGCCGCCTCGCCGTCCTCCATTACCAACAGCGCAACGAGCCGGGCCGGATCATCAATATCGCCAGCCGCGCAGCCTATCGCGGCGACAGCCCCGACCACTGGCATTATGCTGCGTCGAAAGCAGGCATGGTGGCAATGACCAAGACCATCGCCAGAGCTTATGCGAAGAACGAGATACTGGCCTTCGCCATCTGCCCCGGTTTCACCATGACCGGTATGGCCGAAGATTATCTCGAGAGCCGCGGCGGCGACAAATTGCTCGCCGACATCCCGCTGGGCCGGGTCGCGCAACCGGAGGAAATCGCGTCGATCGCCCGCTACTGCGCTCTGGATGCCCCACCCAGCATGACCGGCGCGGTGCTCGACGCCAATGGCGCGAGTTTTGTAAGATGATCCAGCGCGAACTTCTCGACACAGCGCCTATTCCCGGTGGCGATGAACTCCGCCTGTTCCGCCGCGAACTCAAGGGCGCCGACGAATATTCGATCATGCTAGGCCGCATCGAATTGATGAACAGCCGGCTCAGCGGATCGGAAGAGGCGCTGGCCACCCTCACCTGTGCGCGCCTCGGGGTTAAAAACCCGCGGATATTGATCGGCGGTTACGGCATGGGATTTACCTTGCGTGCCGCTCTTTCGGTTTTGCCGCCGCAGGCGCATGTTGAAGTGGTCGAACTGATCCCCGCTATCGTCAAATGGGCGCGCGGGCCGATGGCTGATCTGTCGCAGAAATGTCTCGACGACAGCCGCGTCACCATCACCACCGGCGACGTCTGCGATGTCATCAACAAGGCAGACCGCGAATATGATGCCATATTACTGGACGTGGACAATGGTCCGGACGGCCTGACTCATGAAGCCAATGACCGGCTCTACAGCATGGCTGGCCTAGCCAAGGCCAAGAAAGCGCTCCGCTCCAACGGAATTTTGGCGGTGTGGTCTAGCGAAGGTGATACGCGCTTTACGTCGCGACTGAAAAAATCAGGCTTTACCGTCGATGTGAACACGGCCCCGGCCCGCAGCAATGGCAAAGGCGCAAAACATACGATCTGGCTGGCTGCCAACAGCTAGCCGGGGTCCACCGGTCAGAAGTGGATATCAAACGCCATAAAACTCACCAGACCAGCGATAGCGAGAATTATGCTGCTCGCGGCCAGGGCTGCGACGGCAGAACATCCCTTTTTCCAGCCAGCAGTAAAGCCGGCCACACCGGTCTTGAACAGCATATTGGCCAATACCGTCATCGCCAGCACAAAGCCGGCAAGGTCGGATAATCTCGTTTCCGGCGGCAACGCGCCCAGCGTAATTATTGCTGCATCAACGTCAAACGAACCCATGATCAAGACGAGATAGGCAATCCCGCTGGTGCCGAACTCAGCCTCCGCCCACCGCGCCGCCAGCGACATGCCCGCCACTGTCAGTGCAAAGAAGAAAGCGGGCAGCAAGCGCACCGGATTGCTCGTTTCGACGCTCTCGTCCGACTTGGCGGCGCCACTCCGGCGCAACAGCAACAAACCGATGACCGCAGCCACCAGCGCAGCCGGTGTCAAAATCATCGCCAGCGGTACAAAGGCAAAGCGAGCGAGTATGAAGGTCAGCAACAGCACCCGGACATACATCACCGCCGAAGCCAGCGCGATACCCGCCGACAAGGTGCGCCTGTTGCTGTCTTCGCCGCGCAACCTCTGGGCCAGCGAAGCGGTGACCGCAGTCGAACTATAGGCGCCACCGATGACAGCGGTCACAACCGTGCCGTGCGCCTCTCCAAATATCCGGTTGGCGACATAGCCGGCGAAGGACAGGCCGGTGACCAAGATGACGACAAACCACAATTGTTGCAGGTTGAACGCCTCATAAGGCCCGAAATCGCGGTCCGGCAAAAAGGGAAGAACCGCGAGCGCGATCAGGGCAAAGCGGATCATGACATTGATGTCGGTCGATCCGAGCTTGCCCAGAAACCCGTGCAGTTCCGACCGCATCGACAACAGCCCGGTGGTAATCGCCGCCCCGGCCATGGCCAGTGCAGGATAGCCGCTCCCCGCCAGCAAACCGAGACAGAGCGTCAACAGCGAGACGACGAAATTGGTAATGCTGCGGCCGTCCGGCTCGTGGATCGTCTTGGCATGACTGAAGCCCAGCATGATCACTATTGCGGCCAGCAGGATCGCCGCCATGATCAGGTTGAGGCTTTGCGCGATCAGCGCCACCAGTCCGCCGAGACCGGCGATCAGGCCAAAGGTTCGAATACCGGCAACCCGAGCGCCTTTCCGCTCGTCGCGCATCGTCCATCCGCGCTCGACACCGATCAGCAAACCCGCCGCCAATGCAATCGCGAGGTCGCGGTAAATCAGCCACTCACCAGAGAGCTCCGTCAGCATGGCCAATGGAATTCCCGGATGCAAAATTCGGATTCATTCTCGATCATAATGTCTTAGTGATGCTCAGGATAGTGATTGCCCATTCGTAATTGCCCTTAGGAAGCCGCAAGGCGAGCTTCGGAGCCATGGTTGTAACCGGCTCATGCAGTAGTCCAAAGCAGAAATGCAATTCCTTCCTCCCGTCAGAATGTCGGAAAAACAGGCTCGGACGTCAGAACAACAGTCATATGCGTCAATTTGCTTCCCCACAATTTTCCCGTCTCACGACGCTAGCAAAAGGCCGCAAGCTCCGCTAACGGCACCCTATGCTTAATTTCAGTAATATAACCGTGCGCCTCGGCGGCACTGTGATCCTTGATGGCGCGACCGCTGCGCTGCCCCCCGGCGCGCGCGTCGGCATGATCGGCCGCAATGGCGCGGGCAAGTCGACCCTGATGAAAGTTATCGCCGGTTTTCTCGAACCCGATGACGGCAGCGTCGACATGCCGAAGGACGCACGCATGGGCTATATTGCCCAGGAAGCGCCTGCCGGACAGGATAGCCCGCTCGACACAGTGCTCGCAGCGGACACCGAACGGGCGGCACTACTCGAGGAAGCGGAAACCGCATCCGACCCGCACCGGATCGGCGAGATCCACGAGCGGCTGAACATGATCGAAGCGCACAGCGCTCCGGCGCGCGCAGCCAAGATACTGATCGGACTGGGCTTTGACGAAGCGGCGCAGCAGCAGCCGATGGACAGTTTCTCCGGCGGCTGGCGGATGCGTGTGGCGCTGGCGGCGCTGCTCTTCTCGCAACCGGAAGTGCTGCTGCTCGACGAGCCGTCAAACCACCTCGACCTCGAAGCAACCCTGTGGCTGGAGAATTTCCTGACCAGCTATCAAGCCACCATATTGGTGATCAGCCATGAGCGCGATTTGCTCAACAATGTGGTCGATCATATACTGCACCTGCAACACGGCACAACGACGCTCTATCCCGGCGGCTATGACGCGTTCGAGAAGCAGCGGGCCGAGCGGCAGGCACAGCTGGCTTCCTCCCGCGAAAAGCAGATCGCCCAGCGCGAGAAGCTGGAATCCTACGTATCCCGCTGGGGTGCCAAGGCGCATAGCGCGAAACAGGCGCAGAGCCGCGTCAAGGCGCTCGCCCGCATGGAGCCGATTGCTGCCGCGATCGACGATCCCTCGCTGACCTTCCATTTTCCCAGCCCGGCGGAACTGAAACCGCCATTGATCACGCTGGACGACGCATCGGTAGGCTATGGCGACAATATAATTCTCTCCGGCCTCAATATGCGGCTTGATCCCGACGATCGTACCGCATTGCTCGGCCGTAACGGCAACGGCAAGACCACGCTCGCGCGGTTGCTCGCCAGCCAGCTCGAACCGAAAAAAGGCTCGATCAACAAATCGGGCAAGCTGACCGTCGGCTATTTTACCCAATATCAGGTCGAGGAACTGGACACGTCCGATACCCCGCTCGAACATATGACCCGGCTGATGAAAGACGCGAAACCGGGTGCGGTCCGCGCACAGCTGGGCCGTTTCGGTTTCTCCGGCGACAAGGCGACCATATTGGTCGGCAAGCTTTCCGGTGGCGAACGCGCCCGTCTGGCACTGGCGATGATCACCCGCGATGCGCCGCATCTGCTGATCCTCGATGAGCCGACAAACCATCTCGACGTCGACGCCCGCGAAGCCCTTGTGCACGCGCTCAACGAATATAGCGGCGCCGTCATCCTGGTCAGCCATGACCGCCATATGCTGGAGCTCACCGCCGATCGTCTGGTGATGGTCGACAGCGGCAAGGCCGAGGAATTTTCCGGCACGCTGAAGGATTATACCGACTTCGTTCTCGGCAAGAATCAGCCCGGATCATCCGGCGGCAAAGCCAGCGGCGGCAACCGCAAGGAAGAACGCCGCGCCGCCGCCGAACGGCGCAAGCAGCAAGGGGAATTGCGCAAGACCGTAACCGCCTCCGAAAAGGAAATGAAACTCCTCGGCGAGGAAGTCTCGGCCATTGACCGCGCGATGTTTGATCCTGCCACCGCAGAACCGAAACATGCCGACCTGTCGATGACCGAGTTGATGAAGCTGCGCGCCGAAACCCAGGACAAGCTGGACAAAGCCGAAGCGCGCTGGATGGAAGCCAGCGACAAGCTGGAACAGGAAAACGTCAATGCCTGATCGGACCCTCCGTTGAGCGAAACCTGGAAGGTCTCGATCCCCTGCACCCGCGCCGAAGCACGCGCGCTGGCAGCGGACAACCTGTTCATTTCCTCCAGCGATTCAACGCCCACCATCGTCGCCAGCGAGACCGATGTCAGTCGTCCCGACGAATGGATGATCGACGTCTATTGCCAAGCCGAGCCGGACACCGAGCTGATCGAAAATCTCCTGCAACTGTCCCCATCAGCCAAAGCCGCAAAATTTCAGCCGCTTGTTGAGTTACTGGCCGACGAGGATTGGGTCACGCTCAGCCAGCAGGGCCTCGAACCGCTGCGCGCCGGTCGCTTCCACGTCCATACGTCAAGCGATCAGCCATCCGGCAATCCCAAGCTGACCAATATCTGCATTGACGCAGGACAGGCTTTTGGCACCGGTCATCACGAGACCACCATGGGCTGCCTGCAAAGCCTCGACCGGCTCAAGAAATCCGGCCACCGGTTTCGCAATATCGCCGATGTCGGTACCGGCACCGGCCTGCTCGCCTTTGCCGCGCACCATCTCTGGCGCGACGCGAAAATCATCGCCAGCGATATTGATCCGGTCGCGGTGACGGTGACCGGAGAAAATAGCGAACTCAACGCGATCCCGCTGGGCAATCGCCGTAGCCAGATCCGGCTGGTCCAGAGCAATGGCCTCGATCACCCGGCGCTCAAGCAACGCGCACCGTTCGATCTGATCATCGCCAATATCCTCGCTGGCCCGCTGGTTGCGCTAGCCCCGCAAATCGCTGCCGCGTCAGGCGCCGGCACCGTTCTGCTGCTCGCCGGACTGCTGAGCCGCCAGAAAGCCGACGTCGTACGCGCCTATGTTCGCGAGGGATTCCGTCTCCGGTACACACAACTGGACAATGAATGGCCCAGCCTGACCCTGGTCAAATCAAAGAAATACGGCTGGGTCCGCAAACCTCACCGCAAGAAGTCACCACTGGCATCGGATTATTTCGGCGAGTGCTAGGTTAGTGCTCCGCGCTTGATCAAACGACCGTAGCTTCGCCAGACTGCAACCGCGCATAGTCCTGCGTCCCCTCGGTCAGCACGACGTCGCTTTCCACGATTTCCGCGATCTTGATGTCCGGCAGCCCGGCAATCTTGTCATAAAGCGGCTTGAAATCGGTCTCCACCGTGACCCGCAACAATTCGTCGAGGCTCGGGATGACAAAATAATTTTGCTGATAATCGTCGATCCGGTACTCGGTGCGCAACACCCGCTCGAGATCGAACATGATCCGGTTGGGGCTGGGATCGTCGAGCGCAAAGACGCTCTCGCCATAGCTGGAAACGATGCCCGCGCCATAGATCCGCAAGCCTTCCGCTTCCTGGATCAGACCGAATTCCACGGTATACCAGTAAAGCCGCGCCAGCTGCTTCAACGTCCCGAATTTCAGCGCCCTGAGCCCGCCGCGGCCATAAGCGGCCATATAGTCCCCGAACCTTTGGTCGGCGAGCATCGGCACATGGCCGAAGACATCGTGGAAAATATCCGGTTCCTGCAGATAGTCGAGCTGGTCCCGCCGCCGGATGAAATTGCCCGAGACAAAGCGCCGGTTGGCGAGATGGTCGAAAAACACTTCGTCCGGCACCAGACCGGGCACGGCGACGACCTGCCAGCCCGTGGCATCCATCAATATCCGGTTGAGCTCCTCGAAATCGGGAATACCGGGTTGCGACAGTTTTAATATATCAATGCCGTCGAGAAACGCCTGCGCCGCCCGGCCCGGCAGCATTTTCTGCTGGCGCGCGAACAATATATCCCAGGTGTCGTGGTCTTCGGCCGAATAGCTTTGCCAGTCCTGGTCAATCGTCCAGTCGGCATTTGCGTGCGCAGGCGGCTTGTCATAGACATGAAGGTCTGGATCGGGAGTGTCGAGCATGCGGCATCCTACAGCAGAAAAGGTTTCCATGGCAACTACGGCGCTTAAATGGTTGAAACGCATTGTGGTTGCATCGGGCGCAATCATTGCCGCCTATCTGTTCGCGGCGCTGGCCGGCAGCCTGCTGCCCGCCAATCAGGACTGGCAAAGCCCCGATGATGGAATCGAATTATTCATCGAAACCAACGGCCTGCACACCGGCATCATCATGCCGGTCCGGAACGATGTCCACGACTGGACGCCCCTCGTCCGCCCCGAACATCTTCAAGACCCCGCGTTCTACGGCAGTCATATTCTGGTCGGCTGGGGCCATGCCGGCGTCTATCGCCACGCGCGCGAGTGGACCGGCCTCCGGCCCGGTGACGCTTTCAGCGCGATCGTCGGCAGCGACGATGTCCTTATCCACGTCTATCACCTGAAATATCCACAGGCTTATCCCTATTACCGCCGCAGGCTGGTCGTCAGCGAAACGGAATATCGAAAAATCGCCACGGCCATCGAAGCGCGCTTCGCCCTCGACGGCCATTATCGGTCCCAACCATCACCCGGCTATGGAGAAGACGATCTGTTCTACGCGGCGAACGGCCACTATAACGCCTTCTACACCTGCAACAACTGGACCAGCGATATCCTGCAGCAGGCCGGTATTCGCACCGGACGCTGGACGCCGTTTCAGGGCGGCGTGATGCGCTGGTTTCCGGAAAGCCCGGAATGAACCGTTCGCACTGAGCTTGTCGAAGTGCACCTCTCGGGGGAACGATGCCCTTCGACAAGCTCAGGACGAACGGAGGGCGGCTAGGATGCCGTTCGTGGTGAGCCTGTCGAACCACGCCTAACGTCTATGGACACACCCGGGACACCCCGCAAACCACCTAGCCACCCCCCATATCGCGCAACGCCGCGCGGTCCCTTATCGTCACGAAGCCATAGCCCGGCTCGATGACCCCCGCGCCCTGCAATCTGGTCATGGCCTTGCCCAGCGATACCCGCGACACCCCGACCAGGTCGGCCAGATCCTGCTGGGTGGCCATCACCTGCGTTCCGTCTTCCTGATTGCCGGACAGCTGCAGCAATGCCTGCGCCAGCTTTTGCGGAACGGAGAGGTTACGGCTGGATTCGATCAGGTCGAACGATTCCTGCACCGTCAGCGCCATGGTCTTGAGCAGCAATCGCGTCACTGCCGCGTCGGAGTCCATCAAGCTCCACAGCTCGCGCTCGCCGATCCGGATCAGGACGCTGTCACTACCGGCAATGGCATCTACGGTCCTCGGAAATTCACCCATGAAGGCCAGTTCACCAAAGGCGTCGCCAGCGCCCAGCAAGGCAAACAGGGTTAGCCGCCCGCCGACGCCATAGCGTCCGATCTGCACCGATCCGCTTTCGACATACCAGAATTCCTTCGCGGTATCGCCGCGTTGCTGGATGATCTGGCCTTTCGCGAAAGAACGCGCCTGACCCCTGCCGAGCAGATCACCGCGAACCGTCTCGGGCAGCGCCATCACGAAGCCGGTCCCGGCCATGGGAGCCAATGCCGTCATAAATAAATCCCGAAATGCCAAGTTGTTTGCATTTACCCGGTCCTACATCGGCTAACAAATCTCTGCAAGCAATCCTCTGGGAGAGACATCATGCGGCCCGAACTTTTGGCAATCACCGGCATCTTCCTGGTCTTCGGACTGCTGGAATTTTTCCGCACCCGGCTTTTCAGCAAACCCGAGCAGACCCGCGACGACGCGCTGGTCGAGATTATCGGTTCCTTTGTTTTACTGGTGATCACCCAGCCAGCGATCATAATCGCGGCCCAGTTCATCCTCGGCGACCTGGCCCCGCAGTGGCAAGGCGCTCTGGCCGGCATCCCGCTGATCGCCGCCATTGCCCTGTTTCTGGTTTTTGACGACATGATGCAATATTTCTGGCACCGGCTGTCGCACAGCGTGCCCTTTCTCTACAATCTGCACCGCTCGCACCATAATGCGCGCTACATGAGCGTGCGGCTCGTCTACCGGAACAATATCTTCTATTATCTGACCATGCCGAGCATCTGGTTTTCCGGCGCGCTGATCTATCTCGGTCTCGGCTGGGTCTATGTCGGCTATATCATCGTCAAAATGGCGGTGATCGTCGGCGCCCACAGCGATGTCGCCTGGGATGAACCGCTCTACAAGATCAAATGGCTGTCACCGATAATGTGGGTGGTCGAGCGCACGATATCGACCCCCGCCACCCACCACGCCCATCACGGCCGCCACAAGAGCGACGGCGTGACCCACTATAAGGGCAATTTCGGCAATCTGCTGTTCTTCTGGGACGTATTGTTCGGCACCGCTCACATCACGCGCCGCTATCCGGAACTTTTCGGCG
>JBALUX010000104.1:0-10160 GCA_036963725.1 Parasphingorhabdus sp.
TCTCGGCTTCCTCGTTTTTCTTCCAGTCGCGGAAGGTGACCGCCTCGACGCCGCGCTCTGCAAACAGCCGGTCGAGGCCGGCGCGGCCTTCCTTGCCTTCGCCGGAGCGGATATCTTCGGCAATGGCATCGATGATAGCGAAGCCGTCCGGCTTGTTCGTGCCAATCGTTCCGGAAGGCCCTCGCCTCGCCCAGCCGACGCAATAGAGGCCCGGCAATATCCGTCCGTCGATATTGGCAAAGCGGCCGCGACCATCTTCATAGGGCACGCCTTCGATCGGCGGTGTGCGATAGCCGATGCAGCTGATCACCATCTGGCAATCGAGCTCGTAGCGCTCGCCGGTACCGATGGAACGTAGCTCCTCGTCCAGTTCGGTCCTTTCGACGACCAGTTTCTCGACCTTGCCATCGCCCTGGATTGCAACCGGCATGGCGAAAAAGTCGAAGACAATCTCGATCGGTTTATGCTGCGCGTCATCTTCGATAATCTGGAAATTGCGCAAATGGGTGACCGATTTGCGCATGCCCGGATCAAGCATGGCATCGTCGTCCAGCTCCGGAAAATCAGCCGCTTCGACCACCGGTCTTGCCCGCTCCAACTGGCCCAGTTCACCCAGTTCCTTCGGCGTCATGGCGATCTGATGCGGCCCGCGCCTTCCGAGAAAAGTGATTTTCTCGACCTTGCTCTGTTTCAGCCCATCCAGAGCGTGGCCGACAATATCGCTGCCGGAAAATTCATCTTCGGTTTTTGCCAATATCCTTGCGACATCGAGTGCGACATTGCCGTTGCCGATGACCGCGACCGACCGGGCGTCGAGCGGCGGATCGAGATCCTTGAAATCGGGATGGCCATTATACCAGCCGACAAAGGCGGCGCTGCCGATGACACCCTTCAGGTCGCTACCGGGTATATCCAGAACCCTGTCATTGGGGGCGCCGGTCGCAAGCACGACGGCATCATATAATTTCTGCAATTCCGCGACACTCACATCTTCGCCGACGGTGACATTGCCGACAAAGCGCACATTCTCGCCGAGATTGGTTTTCTCGTATCGCCGCGAGACGGCCTTGATCGACTGATGGTCGGGCGCAACGCCGGTGCGGATCAGCCCGAAGGGTACCGGCAGTCTGTCGATAATATCGACAGCGACATCTTCACCGAATTTCTTCTGCGCGGCTTCCGCCGAATAATAGCCTGCAGGTCCCGATCCGATGATCGCAATATGACGCATAGTCCTGCCTTCCCCATTCGCTGGCCCGATTAGCTAAGGCTCATGCTAACGCCATAATTTCAAAAGAAAAGCAAAAGGGCGCTGTCATTTTCGGGAGGCCGTTATTCTGTGGGGTGAAGCCTAGCCGCCGACATTGGCGACATTATACCTGAGCGCTTCCTCGTTGGTCAGGCAGCGACGGGTCGACTGGTCGCCGTCCTCGGTTTTCACCGCATTGGTCTTGTACATGATTTCCGACAATAGTTTCCGCGACACGCCCATACGGATCAGAAAGTCATTATCCTCGGTGGCCATCAGCGCGCTTTGCTGTTCCACTTCGCCGATCAGGCCGACCGTCGAGTCGGTCCCCATTTCGATGCTGTAATTGATCGCGTTGCGGTCGTTGGTCATGGTGAACATATGCACCATGAAATGAGCGCCCGGCTCGACGATCCGGGCCCTGCCGCCCATGAAGACAAAGTTGCAGGCGCTGAAACAGGTCCAGCCCTGGGGGATGCGGGTGATGATCAGGGCATCGGATTCCCGGATCACCCGGCCGGCTTCATTACCCGCTCTCGCGTTACCGCCGGAAGATCGCAGCCAGATTTCGGATATTTCCGGATTGTCCGTCAGCATCTTGCGCATCCGGTCGGGCAAGCCCGCATCGACAGCGCCCTCGGCCAGCAATATCTTGGTGCCGCCAATCATCTTCGGCGTCAGCACCATTTTCGTGTTGGACGACCAGTTCGGAGCGCTCGGACAAGTCGGATTGTCCGGGTCCATTCCCGGCTTCACATCAGTCGCGCCCAGCGTGAACAGCGAGGCGATGAGGATAGCGGCTTTGATCTTGTTTCTCATATTTTACACCACGACTATATATCGTGTTTCTCCGGGAGCTTTGCACATCCGCTTGGACACACGGGTTTCTTCGCCATCAACGATAGCAATATCTGTGATGGTCATGCAACTTGTACCGTCTGCCGTCTGTGATTTGGCGGTCGCGGTGGAACTGCCCGATACACCGGGACGCGTTTCGCTTGTCCATTCCGAACTGACGCCCAGTTCCCCGGAGCGGGTCACGCTCCGCGTCGCCTCTGCCGCCTGTAACTGCTCGTCAGGATGCAGTCGGCAGGCGATGGAATTGGTCAGCGTGTCCGCCACTTCCGCCTGCGGAACATAGGACCCCGCGACACCCATGCTCCGGGTTGCCCGCCGCGTAAAATCTCCGATCATATTGCCCAATATCGATTTGCCGATCGAGCTTTTTGAATCGGCGGCACAATCATCGCCCTTGCTCTGGTCGCCTGACGCCCGGTTCGCAGACGACGGCTTTTTGAACAGGCCGCCAAATTGCGCCGAAGCGGGTGACGAAATGACAAGGCCCGCAATCAATGTTGCGGCGATCAGTGCCGAGGTAAAACGGTGAGTTTCAATATGCATGACAAACCCTCGATGGCTATCAGAATATATATTCTACCATCTCTGCTTTCACCCGCAGTGGCCTTCATCACAACTGCTTTGAAAACAGGGATAGAAAAAGCGTAATATCCTGTTATCTTGCGCTAAAAGATAGGACAGGTTGGACAATGGCCAAGAAAATCACGCGCTTCTGTTCGGCGACACTCTTGTTAGCCGTCGATTCAGGGCGGTCGGATATGGAGATGGATCCGGCATCGACTCGATCGGCGATACCGCGCAAGACCAGATAAAACGAGATATACCCCGGGTCGCACCTTGGGAGATGAAAGTTGAAAAAGCCGTTTAACCGACTGCAGGCGCTGATGATAAAGGCGATGGCGGAGGCGTTATTCTACAACCGGAAGATGGCGATTTCTGCCGATCAGGTGGTCGAAAACCTGCAGGAGCATTTCACCAATATCGACGGCAACAAGCCGGATGAAATCCGGATGGCGCTCTATGGCCTGCTCGTCGTCCTGGGCGGTCCGTTTTTTCTCGCCGCTTCTCCCCGCATACGCAAGAAACTGATCAGCAGACGGTTGCAAAAATCGCGGATCGATTTCCTTCAGGATATTGCCCGTACCAAAGGCGTCATTCTGGCCGGCTATTACGGCCACTGGCAACACGGCGATGAAGAGGAAAATTACGACAATCCGATCTTCGCCGACCTCGATTTCGAACTACCGGGACAGCGTGACCGCTCGGCCCCGGGCGAGCGACCGGTTCGCCGCGACACGCGCCGGGATCTGACGGCGGCGGCCTTTGTCGGCCATGGCGCCGTCCCGGCAGAAACCGATGTGATCGTGATCGGGTCGGGCGCCGGTGGTGCCGTTGCTGCAGCGGCTGTATCCGACGAAGGGCATGAGGTACTGATCATCGAGGCCGGCAGCCATTATCCGTCGTCGCGCCTGACTCACGAGGAAGCCCGGATGACCGCGCGCCTGTTCAAGGATGGCGGCCTACAAACAACCGCCGATCGGGACATCATCGTGTTCCAGGGCCGTGTCGTTGGCGGTTCGACCGTGATCAACAACGGCATCTGCCTGCGCATGAAACAGCCCGGCCTCGTCCATCCGGACGCAGAAGATGTTTATGAGACCTGGGCCAGACTCGGCGCTCCGATAAGCGAAGCCAGTCTGGCTGCGAGCTATGATGCGGTCGAGCAAGCGCTCGACGTCAGCCAGATTGACGCGATCACCGGCCGCAATAATGGTCCGCATCTGGTCGACGGCTGGAACAAATATGCCGCACAATCGAGCGACCCGAAAGACCGGACGGCGATCACTGCATGGTTCAGCAAAAATTACGGTCCGCCGACGCCTGACAGTGAGTGCGTCTATTGCGGCTATTGCAACACGGGCTGCCCTTATGGCCGGAAGAAAGCCATGCCTGAGAGCTATCTCACCCATGCGACCAGCGATGCGCGTATCAAACCGGCCCGGATACTGGATCGGGCAGAAGCAACCGAAATATTGTGGGCTGAAGGCGCCAATGGCAAACGGGTCGCCGAGGCCGTCGAGATCCGGCTGAAAGGCGGTGGCAAACGCGTCATTCGCGCTCGCAAAGGCGTGGTCGTCGCTGCCGGCGCGCTCGCGTCCAGCAATCTGCTTTACAATAGCGGTATCCTGCAATCGGGCAGCAATATCTCGCTCAACATCGCCTGCCCGGTGGTTGCGCTGATGCCCGAAGGCACGCAGGTCAACGCATGGAACGAAGACCAGATGGCGACCTATATCGATCGTGGCGATTATTTGATCGAGAGCCATTTCCAGCCGCCGATGAGCATGGCGATGCTGGTGCCGGGCTGGTTCGAAGATCATTACGAGCGGATGAGGAATTATAATCGGCTGGTGTCGGCGGGCGTCCTGTTTCCGGCGGACCGTCTCGGCTACATGAAGGATGGCAAACTCAAGCTGAAAATCGGCGAGGAGGAACTGGCATTATTGCGCCGCGCGCTCGCAACGATGACCAAAGTCCATTTCCTCAACGGCGCGATCGAGGTCTACCCTGCCCTGCTACGCGGCCAGACTCTGACCAGCGATATGAGCCATGAAGAAATTGATGCCTTTTACGAGAAGGCAATCGTCGAGCCGGATGATGTCGTCCTGTCCAGTTCCCATCCCCACGGCGGCAATGCGATCAACGAGGACCCGCACAAGGGCGTCGTCGATCTCAACCAGCGGGTGCACAATACGACCAATTGCTATGTTGCCGATGCCAGCGTGATGCCCAGTTGCATACGCGTCAACGCGCAACTCACCACGATGGCGATGGCGCACAGGGCGATGGCGGGGAAAAGACGCTTCGGCTAGTCTTCGAAGCTGAAGTCGGGCAGCGACTGGAATGCGCTTCTCAGTGCATCGCCCCATCCCTCTGAGATAGTCTGGAAATAGGGATCGTCTTTTTCGACCCGTTGCTGGTGTGTAATCGCAAAACTGTCCGCTTCATAGACCTGCATATCGAGCGGCAAATCCACCGCCAGATTGGCTCTTATCGTCGAATCGAAAGAGACCAGCAACAGTTTCACGGCATTTTCGAAAGACATGTCCGGATCGAAGCCGCGAACCAATATCGGCCGGCCATATTTGGTTTCGCCGCTCTGGAAAAAGGGACTGTCATCGCTCGCTTCAATGAAGTTGCCAGCCGGGTAGATCATGAACAGCCGCGGATCGCTGCCGTGGATCTGGCCGCCGAGAATAAGCGTCGCGCCAAAAGGCGACTTGGCTTCCTGACCTTCGCGGGAATAGGTTTTGACCACTTCACGCAAAGTGTCGCCGATTATGGTCGCGACCTGAAACATGGACGGCGCCTGCAGGATCGAGGGGTTGCGATCATCCGGATGCTTGCCGCGTTCGTCCAGCAAACTGACAACCGCCTGTGTCGTCGCCAGATTACCCGCTGAAAGCAGAGTGATGACCCGATCGCCGGGCACTTCCCAACTGGTCAGTTTCTTGACCTGGGCAATATCATCGACCCCCGCATTCGTACGGGTATCCGACATGAAGACTAGGCCGCGCTTCATCCGCAGTGCCACGCAATAGGTCATTTGTTATGGTTGTCCCTGAATTGAATCCGCTGTCTCCCTACTGCTGCACTTGCAGACTGACAATCATATCCTCATTACCCGCACCATAGCGCAGTCCGCTTATCGGCGACGCATCGCGATAATCCAGACCGGTGGCGATACGCACATAGCGTTCATCCGGCGAATAGCCGTTGGATATGTCAAAGCCAACCCAGCCGATATGCTCGACATAGGCTTCCGCCCAGGCGTGCGTGGCATCCTGATCGACCCGGTCACTCATCATCAGATATCCGGAGACATAACGGGCCGGAAAGCCGAGCAAGCGTGCCGCCGCGCAGAAGATATGGGCATGATCCTGACAGACGCCTCCACCAACCGTGAGCGCCTGCTCTGCGGTTGTTTCGGCATCGGTTTTGCCAGTCTGATAGGCGACCTTGTCGGTAACCAGCGCTGACAGCGCGTGCAACCGGGCGATGTCATTGTCATAATCCTGATCCAGCGATGCGATCAATTTGGCGGTTTCGGTCTCTGGCCGGGTTAGCGCTGTAGCCCGCTTGAAATACCACAAGGGGGCAAATCCTGCGTGCCTGCCGATAACGCCGCTGCCATCGGTATTTTCAACCTCGCCGGTGCAGCGGATGACAATTTCGCTGCGACCGCGTTCGATGTTGATCAGATCGACGTGGTTGCAGTGCTGATCCTCGAAAGACAATTCCAGCGATCCGCCTTCAATCTCGATATTCCAGTCGACTATCCGCTGACCGGGCCTTTCCTTGGGGCGAAGGCGCAATTGTTGCAGGCCATATTGCACAGGCTTGTCGTAATTATAGCGGGTTTCGTGTTCAATTTTCAGCAGCATGTTCAGCTAATCCTGTCTTGAAAATTATAGTCGCTCTCGATCTGCGCGGCGAGGCCGTTATTCGCCGCGAGAAATTCTATGATGAATTCGTGCAGACCATTTTCAAATATGGTCTTCACCGGCTGACCCAGCAAACGGTCGCAAATATCCTTCGCCAGACGGTGCGACGACACATCACATCCATATTCGCGTTCCAGATAACCGAGATTGTCGGAAATCTGTTCATAGCAAAAGGCCAGGGATCGCGGCATCTGACGATGAAGGATCAGATATTCAGCCACACTCAGCGCGCTGATATCGGAACCGTTGAGCCAACGATAGGAGCGTTGCGCAGAGACCGATCGCAAGATGGTTTCCCACTGAATATTATCCACCGCCGTCCCGATTTGCGCGATTGATGGCAGCAGCAGATAATATTTGACGTCCAATATCCGGGCGGTGCTGTCGGCCCGCTCGATGAACGTACCGAGCCGGATAAAATTGAATCCGTCGTTGCGCAGCATCGTGCCCATGACAGCCCCCCGGACCAGCGAGCTTTGCTGACGGATCACAGCCAGAATGCCTGGCAAGTCCCGCTCGTCTACCGGATTGGCCAAAGCCGTTTTCAGGTTCATCCAGGCATCGTTGGTAGCTTCCCAGACTTCTCGCGTCAGGGCAATCCGTCCGGTGCGGGCGCTGTCCCTTGCCTGTTTGATCAGCGAAATAACGCTGCCGGGATTGTCCTTGTCCCGCAAAAGAAAGTCGATCACCTTGGTTGAACTATAATCGGCATGTTTTGCCAGATAGCTCTTCTTGGTGCCGGACGAGGCCAGGATCGACGCCCATTCGTCGGAAGCAGACGACGAGTGGGTCAACGCGATGCGAAAGCCCGCCTCAATCAGACGCGCGCTATTCTCTGTCCGCTCCAGCAGACGCGACATCCAGAACAGACTGGCGGCGGTTTTGCCTAGCATGATCTCTGTCCCCTCATTCTTCCAGCACCCAAGTATCCTTGGTCCCCCCGCCCTGGCTGCTGTTGACCACCAGAGATCCCTCGGTCATCGCAACACGGGTCAGTCCGCCGGGTGTAATATCTATACGATCGGGCGACACGAGCACGAACGGCCGCAGATCGACATGCCGTGGCGACAGACCCTTTTCGGTGAAAATCGGCACGGTCGAAAGCGCCAGCGTCGGCTGGGCAATATAATTGCTGGCGTTGCTGATCAGCTTGGCGCGAAAATCCTCGACTTCCTTTTTGGAAGCCGCCGGTCCGACCAGCATGCCATAGCCGCCCGATCCGTGCACTTCCTTGACCACCAGTTCCGCGAGATGTTCCAGCACATAGTCCAGCTGGTCCTTCTCCGAACAGCGCCATGTCGGGACATTCTCCAGCAGCGGTTTCTGGCCGGTGTAAAATTCGATAATGTCCGGCATGTAGGAATAGAGCGCCTTGTCATCGGCGATACCGGTACCGGGAGCATTGGCGATGGTAATCCCGCCGGAACGATAGACATCCATGATCCCCGGCACACCGAGCATCGAGTTGGGGAGAAAATTCAGCGGATCGAGATAATCGTCGTCGATCCGCCGATAAATCACATCGATCGGGGTATAGCCTTGCGTCGTGCGCATCGCCACGCGGCCGTCGACGATCTTCAGGTCATGGCCCTCTACCAGTTCCGCGCCCATCTGGTCAGCAAGAAAACTGTGCTCGAAATAGGCGCTGTTGTGGATGCCCGGCGTCAGGACAGCAACCACAGGCTTGCCTTCGCATTTCGGCGGCGCACAGGCGGCCAGCGACCGGCGCAAATTGTTCGGATAGCTGCTCACTTCCTGCACACCGATCTTGGCGAACAGTTCGGGGAACATGTGCAGCATCGTTTCGCGATTTTCCAGCATATAGCTGACCCCGGAAGGCGTCCGCGCATTATCCTCGAGCACGTAGAACTCACCCGGCCCGGTACGGACAATATCGGTGCCAATGATATGCGTGTAAATCCCGCCGGGCGGATTGACACCGATCATCTGCGGCAGGAAGGCGATATTATTGGCGATCAGTTCGATCGGCACACGGCCCGCGCGCAATATCTCCTGACGATGGTAGATATCATAGAGAAAGGCGTTGATCGCCTTGACCCGCTGCTCAATGCCGCGCGACAATTTGCGCCATTCACCGGCCGACAATATCCGCGGAATGACATCAAACGGGATCAGCCGCTCGTCACCTTCATCCTCGCCATAGACGTTGAAGGTGATACCGGTCCGGCGGAAAAAGGCCTCCGCATCCTCGGATTTGCGATGGAGCCGCCTGGCATCTTCGTCGTCCAGCCAGCCTTTATAGGCGACATAGGGTTCGCGAACGTTTCCGTCGCTACCCAACATTTCATCGAACAAGCCATTTCCCCTCGGGCGAAGTGTGCAAACCTGTCCTCCCGCGCTCAAGCTAACGCAACAAACTCCTGAAAGCAAAGCAAATAGCGGACTTCAGGGGATCTCTGGATCAAACCGGATAGTGAACGCCGGTCATTTCTTCCGATATGTCCCACAGGCGTTTTGCGGGCTCAATCCGCCTGGCTTTCGGTCTAGGCTGTACTTCGCGCGCCGGTCCGGTCCATTCGCCGTTACGGCTTGGCCCGAAATATTCGCCACCCTCGACATCATCGCCGGCGGCAGCGGCCAGCGTCGGCCATGCTCCTTGCGCCGCGCTGTTCATGAACAGGCTGGATAGCGGCCGGAACAGCGACACCAGCACGCTTGGAAAATTCTTGGTCAGTTCGGTATCCGCCACGCCCGGATGGCAGGCGACTGCCTTGATCTGGGAATCCGCCGCGCGCAGCCGCCGGTCGAGTTCATACATGTGCAGCAGATTGGCCAGCTTGCTCATCGCATAACGACCCCAGCGGCTGTAACTGTCCTCTGCATTGATATCGTCAAAATCGATTTTGCCGCTGCGATGCGCCATGCTGGAGGTGATCACGACCCGGGGGTCCCGCCCCTCTGCCAGCTTGTCGAGCAGCAATCCGGTCAGCGCGAAAGTCCCCAGATGATTGACGCCGAATTGCGATTCAAAACCGTCTGCAGTCTCTTCGCGCGGTGGCATCATGATCCCGGCATTGTTCACCAGAACATCCAGCCGTGGCTCTTTCGCCGCCAGCTTCGCCGCACCGCGAATGGACTTGAGATCCCCGAGATCCAGCGGAATGAACCGCATATCCGCCTCCGGATAGACCGCACGAATATCGGCCATTGCCGCCTCCGCCTTTTCCTCGGACCGGCAGCCGAGCAGCACCCGCGCGCCCCGGCCCGCAAGCAGCTTCGCCGTGTGATAGCCCAGTCCGCTATTCGCGCCGGTTACAAAAAAGACACGCCCGCTCTGGCCGGGCACGTCCTTGTCGGTAAAATCCTTGATCTTCATCGCATCCATCTCCTGATCCCACCCGAGTTATACCATAGAAAGCCCAGTGCCGGCAGCAAATCCCTGTCCCGCGGGGTACGAAGGAAAACCGCCCGTCCTTCCCCACAATACTTTACTTCCCGCCGATATCGTCTAATCGCTGCTGCCAGTAGTTTTGGAGATTATCATGCGTGCCGACGCGCAAGCCTTTGTCGACCGGATCGACGCCGCT
>JBALUX010000105.1:0-10099 GCA_036963725.1 Parasphingorhabdus sp.
TCTCGCCGGAGGTCTCGCCGGAAGTCTCGGACGTACCGGATTCCGAACGATCACCACCGCGGTTGCGTCTGCCGCGCCGACGCCGTTTGCGCTTCGGCCGTTCTTCGCCGTCGTTGCGCTCGCCACGTTCGGTACGCTCGCCACGTGCTTCGCTTTCAACGTTATCCGCCTCGTCGACCTGATCATCATCGTCGTCATCGTCGATAATGGGCTCGAACTTGGGCATGTTCTTTGGCGGGCTGCCGGAGGTCTGGATTTCCATCCGCGCGCCTTCGGTTTCGCCATCGGGAACGATTTCGATCGAGACGCCGTAGCGTTTTTCGATATCCTCGATTTCATGACGCTTGCTGTTCAGCACATAGATGCACGCTTCCTGGCTGGTGCGCAGGCTGATCACGCTGGCCTTGCCCTTGGCGGCTTCTTCTTCGAGCAGACGGAGCGCGGACAGGGCGGAAGACGATGCCGTCCGGACCAGTCCGGTGCCTTCACAATGCGGACAGACCTTGGTCGATGCTTCCAGCACGCCGGTGCGCAGGCGCTGGCGACTCATTTCCATCAGGCCGAAGCTGGAGATCCGCCCCACCTGGATCCGTGCGCGATCGTTCTTCAATGCGTCGCGCATGGCCCGTTCGACTTTGCGAACATTGCCGTTGCGGTCCATGTCGATGAAATCGATCACGACCAGCCCGGCCATGTCGCGCAGTCGCAATTGGCGCGCGATTTCGGCGGCGGCTTCCATATTGGTTTTCACCGCCGTCGCTTCAATTCCGTGTTCACGGGTGGAACGACCGGAGTTGATGTCGATCGAGACAAGCGCCTCGGTCGGGTTGATCACCAGATAGCCGCCGGATTTCAGCTGGACTTCCGGCGAATACATCGCCGACAGTTGATCCTCGACGCCATAGCGCTGGAACAGCGACACCGGATCGGCATAGCTCTTCACGCGTTTGCTGTGGCTCGGCATCAGCAGCTTCATGAAATTCTTCGCTGCCGTATAGCCATTCGCTCCTTCGACGAGCACTTCCTCGATCTCGCGATTGTAAATGTCACGGATTGCGCGTTTGACGAGGTCGCTGTCGCTGTGGATCAAGCTCGGTGCGGTCGCCACAAGAGTTTTTTCGCGGATCTCATCCCAAAGCCGGGCGAGATAGTCGAAATCGCGCTTGATTTCAGGCTTGGTCCGGGAAAGTCCGGCTGTGCGAACGATACAGCCCATGCTGGTAGGCAATTTCAGATCGGCGATGATCGTCTTCAGGCGCTTGCGATCGCCTGCATTGTTGATTTTCCGGCTGATCCCGCCACCGTGGGAGGTGTTGGGCATGAGCACGCAATAGCGGCCCGCGAGGCTGAGATAGGTGGTGAGCGCAGCGCCTTTGTTGCCGCGTTCTTCCTTGACCACCTGAACAAGCACAACCTGTCGCCGTTGGATAACATCCTGGATTTTGTAGCGTTTGCGCAAGGCCATGCGCTTCTGACGCGCCTGATCGCTGGCTTTGGGGATGCTGCCTTTGCCGCGACCACGGGTGTTGCGTCCGCCGCGTCCGCGACGTGCTCCGCCTTTGCCTTTGGAGTCGGCATTGTCATCGGATGACTGGTCTTCTGATTCGTCGGAATCATCATTATCGTCGTCATCTTCATCGTCATCGTCATCATTGTTTTCTTGCGGAACTTCGCCTTCGGTAACGTCTATCGTATCGACGCTTTCATCCTTGTCGACTTCGACCAGAGCGGTGTCGAGTTCCTCGGTGGCTTCGCTGCGCACCATGTCGGCGGGAGAATCATCTTCTTCCTCTTCCTGTGCGCGCAGAGCGGCTTCTTCTGCGGCATGCTCAGCTTCTTCAGCCAGCAGCGCTTCACGATCCTCTCTCGGGATCTGGTAATAATCCGGATGGATTTCGGAAAAAGCGAGGAATCCGTGGCGGTTGCCGCCGTAATCCACAAAGGCAGCCTGCAACGACGGTTCAACCCGGGTTACTTTTGCTAGATAGATATTGCCTTTAAGTTGTTTGTGCTCGGAAGATTCAAAATCGAATTCCTCAATTTTGTTCCCTTTTACGACCGCCACCCGGGTTTCTTCCTGGTGGCGCGCGTCGATTAGCATGCGCGTAGTCATTCAATAGTCTCCTGGCAGGGAGCGCCGGATCAGAGCCCGGCGGGTCCATGCGATATAATAGGGATGACGTTTCTGTGCGCGCGTTCCTTTGATGAGGGGCGGGCGGCGTCATCCGGTTGATTTGAAATGTTTCAGATAAAAATGTGTCTGCAGCCACTGCATGGCTCTGGCCGTTAGCCAAAGTCTTTCCGCCCAAGGAAGCGCCTCCGAAACGGAGAGCCTCTAAGCCGGAGATTTCATGCCTCATGTTGCGTCAACCTGGTAGATGCCGAATGATTTTCAGCATTTAGACGAACCATTCCGGGATTCTCCCCGAAAGGTTCAAACAGGCTGCTAGCACCGCTCGCGCTGATCGGCAACACAAACTGTGACGGAGCGGAAACATCTCCGCCAATATCGGCTCGCAATGAAACGTGCCTAACGCACCGTTAACCGCGTCATTTTACGGCGCCTTACGAAAGCATCCTTAATGCCGTCTTCACTCCAATCGATGGTGTGAAACATTCAGGAAGCCGCAATATATGAAAATTGACTGGACCCAAAAGGCACGTACGATGCATAAGCGGACCATGGCACTGGCAACAATATTGGCATCCGCACTGGTGACGATCACTCCGGCTCAGGCAGGTTCGGTCAGTCGGATCGAAGCCAATGGTTCGCAAATCACCATTTCTTTTGATGATCTGGTTGAAGGGGCTTCGGCCTTTTCCCTGATCGGACCCGACCGTATTGCGATTGACGTGCGCGGCGGCAAAGCCGGACGCGGTGGCTCTGCGACCGGTATTGTCAAATCGGTACGCCAGGGACAATATAATCCCAACACCGCGCGGATCGTGTTCGATCTCGACCGCCCGGCAGTGGTCACCAACGGCAGCTTCTCCAAGGACGGCAAAAGTCTGAAGCTCAGCCTGCAATCGGTCGGCCAGAACCAGTTGGCAAGCGGGCGGCTGTCGTTTCTACCGCCGGTGAACTTCCGCGCCGAGCCGCCGAAGAAAAATTATAGCGTCAAAGTGCCGCTTGGCAAACCGCGCGATTCTGTCCGGCTGCCGAAAATATACGGACCCAATGATCCGGGCCGGCCGCTGGTGGTCATCGATGCCGGCCATGGCGGACACGATCCGGGCGCGATTTCCCCGCATGGCGACGCGCGCGAGAAAAACGTGACTCTGGCGATTGCAAAGGCAATTCGTGACCGGCTTGTCGCGGGCGGCAGGGTCCGCGTGGCGCTGACCCGCGATAGCGACGAGTTTCTGGTGCTGGAGGAGCGTTACGGCATCGCCCGCAGGCTCGACGCTGACCTGTTCATGTCGATCCATGCCGACGCGGCAGGCAACGAGACGGCTTCCGGAGCCACTGTTTATACATTGTCCGAGGTTGCTTCCGACCGCGAAGCGGCCAAGCTGGCGGCGCGGGAAAACAAGGCCAATATCATCAACGGCATCAATCTGGGGGGCGCGACGCGAGACGTCTCGTCGATCCTGATCGACCTGACCCAGCGCGAGACCATGAATGTTTCCGCCGATTTTGCCAAATTGCTGCATCGGGAGAGCAGCCGGCAAATGGCTTTCCGGAAAATTCCGCACCGCTATGCGTCCTTTGTCGTGCTCAAGGCACCCGACACACCGTCGGTTTTGTTCGAAACCGGATATCTGACCAACAAGGATGATGTGGCGTTCCTGAATTCCCGTCAGGGCCGGACCAAGGTCGCATCCGGTGTCGCCAGCGCAATCGAGTCCCATTTCGCCCGGAAACTGGCAATGCGCTAGACGGATATGGCCGGGCAGGAATGTCCGGCTGTGCCGTGGCGAGGCGGTGCGCGTTTTTCATCGATAATCGCTGGAAAATGGATGCGAGCCGGTTTAGATAGCCGAGCCTATGGTAAATGATGCGTCAGATACGGCTGGAGAAAGTCTCGCCTACAAGCTCGAACGAAGCACGGGCAGTTTTTTCGAGCGGATCGAAAGATTCTGGCAGAAGAAATGGTTCCGGCTATTTGCCGCTTTTATAGCCCTGTGTGTGCTTGGCTGGCTGCTGGTCTGGCTGATATTTGCCCGGGACCTGCCCGATGCCACGGCGCTGCAGACCTATGAACCGCCCCTGCCGACAATGGTTCGCGCTTATGATGGCGAACCGGTTCACAGCTATGCCCGGGAACGGCGTGTGCAGCTGGAATATTCCGAATATCCGGCACTGCTGGTGCGGGCCTATCTGGCCGCTGAAGATCGTACCTTTTTCGAACATGGCGGACTGGACTATCCTGGTATCGCCACCGCTATTCTCACCAATATTTCCAATAGCGGGCGTCCGGTCGGGGCCTCGACGATCACCCAGCAGGTCGCGAAGAACCTGCTGCTGAGCAGCGAAGTCTCCTATCGCCGCAAGGTGCGCGAAGCGATTCTGGCCTATCGGATCGAGGATGTGCTGAGCAAGGAGGAGATTCTCGAGCTCTATCTCAACCAGATATTCCTCGGTCGTAACGCCTATGGCGTGCAGGCCGCGGCCCAGGCCTATTTCGGCAAGGATGTTGACGCGCTGGCGCTGCACGAAATTGCCTATCTGGCGATCCTGCCCAAGGGCCCGTCCAACTATCGCCCGGAAGTGCACGAGCAGCGCGCGATCACCCGGCGCAACTGGGTCCTGGGCGAGATGATGGAAAATGGCTGGATCACACCGGCCCAACATCAGGCTGCGATTGCGCAGCCACTCGGCGCGATTTCCCGCTCCGGTCCCCGCTTCGAACGGGTGGGCGGCTATTTCATCGAGGAAGTTCGCCGCCAGCTGATCGAACAATTTGGCGAGAATGAAAAGGCCGGACCTTACAGTGTCTATTCCGGCGGCCTGTGGGTCCGCACCTCGCTGAACCCGGAACTGCAGGAATATACCAAGGATGCCCTGCGCGGCGGCCTGCTGCGCTACAGCCGTGGCAAGGGCTGGAGCGGTCCGATCAACAAGATCGAGATGGACGAACAATGGGCCCAGCGGCTTGCCTCGACCTTCATCAATACGGATTACGACAACTGGCGGATCGCTGTCGCCATCAAGCCAACCGGCGGCGGTGCTGAAATCGGATTTACCGATGGTACCACGGGCCGGATCAATTCCGTTCCAGGCGCCTTGAAAGCCGGCGATATTATCGCTGTCAGCCCGTTCGGTGGCAGCAGCTACCGGCTTGAAAATGTACCCGAAGTTTCTGGCGGCATGGTTGTGCAAAATCCTCGCAATGGCCGGATATGGGCGATGCAGGGCGGCTTTGATGACCGGATGAGTTCGTTCAACCGCGCCACCCAGGCCGAGCGCCAGCCGGGTTCGACGATCAAGCCCTTTGTCTACGCGACCGCGCTGGAACAGGGTATGACACCCGCCACGCTGATCGCCGACAGCCCGTTCTGCGTTTATCAATCCGCCTCGCTTGGCCGCAAATGTTTCCGGAATTTCGGCAATTCGCGCGGCGCCGGCGAACAGACATTGCGCTGGGGCGTCGAGCAGTCTCGCAACCTGATGACGGTTCGCGCCGCCAATGATTCCGGCATGGAAAATGTTGTCAGGACGATCAAGACCATGGGTATCGGCGACTATAAGCCTTATCTGGCTTTCGCTCTGGGCGCTGGCGATACCACGGTGATGAAGCTGACCAATGCCTATTCCATGCTCGCCAATCATGGCCGCGAACTGAAGCCGACGGTGATCGATTTTGTCCAGAACCGTCAGGGCGAGGTGATCTTCCGCGCCGACAAGCGGATCTGTGAAGACTGCAATTCACGCGACTGGGACGGCGAGCCGATGCCGCGTCCGCGTCCGGCCGGAAAACAGCTGATGGACCCGATGACCGCCTACCAGATGATCGATATCCTGCAGGGTGTGATCACCCGCGGCACCGCGCAAAATTTGCGCAGCCTTGACCGGCCATTGTTTGGCAAGACAGGCACCACCAGCGGTCCGACCAATGTCTGGTTTGTCGGCGGTTCCCCCGACATGGTGGCCGGCGTCTATCTCGGCTATGACCAGCCACGCAATATGGGCGGCTATGCCCAGGGCGGCACACTGGCCGCGCCAATCTTCCGCCGCTTTGCCGAGCGGGCGATGGCGGGCATGCCGAAAACGCCATTTGTTGCTCCGAGAGGGGTGCGGATGGTGCGCGTCGATCGCAAGACCGGCAAGCGCGTATTCGGCGGCTGGCCGACCGATGATCCGAAATCTGCGGTCATCTGGGACGTCTTTAAGCCCGAAACCGAGCCGCGTCGTTCGATCCGCAAGGACGAGCTTCTGGCCCGGCTGGAAGCGCGCAAGGCGCAACTGGTCGCGGAACAGGCGGCAGCGCGGGCCCGGGCTCTGGAAGCCAGTCGCAATCGCGGTCCGGCCCAGAATGACGACGAGTTCCTGCAGGCTGAAGGCGGCATCTATTAGCGGCGATCGGTCTTGGTGCCGGTGCTGACAGCATCGGACATTGTGCCTGAGCAAGGCATTGCCACCGTTGGTGTCGAGAGCGTTGCTGCCCTTTCCGACATTACCGCCGATGCGTTTCGCGACGATCCGTTCAACAGCTGGCTGTTCGGCGGCTTTGATCCGATGAAGCGGACCTTTTCCGGTTTGGCGCGACATATCTACGCGCCGAACGGCTTTTGCCAGATATTGAGCGAAGACGGCGAAGGCCGTGCGGCCACAATGTGGCTGATGCCCGGTGACAAGGCCGATGCATCCATGGCCGGGATGCTGCAGACCTATTGGGGCCTGTTCGCCAGCGGTGGCTGGGGCGCGCTGATGCGCGGCAAGGCGGCCGGCGAGGCGATGGAAAAACATCATCCGAAAGAGCCGCATGCCTATCTGTTCACGGTTGGTGTTGCCAGCGCGGGACGGGGCAGGGGACTGGGTCGCCGCCTGATCACGCCGGTGCTCGATGCCTGCGACCGTAGCGGTACGATGACCTATCTGGAGAATAGCAATCCGGCCAACCGGCGCTTTTACAACAGTCTTGGCTTCGAGCGGGTCGAGCTGTTTCACGCTTCGGCGGACAGCCCTCCGCTGGAAGCCATGAAGCGGCTTCCCCGATAGAAGGCCCGTTCCGCCATTCCGGCGTGCAATAATAATGAAATAATTCTGTAATTCAAAGGTCATTGACCGGCAGTAGATGCCTTGTTCGAGAGGTCGCACGGATGTTTCCCGTGCGCAATCAACCTTGGACAAGGAAAGTTTAGATGAAAACCAAATTTGCAATATTCGCAATGGCCACGCTGGCTCTGGCTGGCTGTGAAAATCAGGCCGGCAATAGTGGCGGCGGCGGCAGCCGGGACCAGATCCGCATCGTCGGATCCTCGACCGTCTTTCCCTTCGCCAAGGCTGTTTCGGAAAATTTTGTCAATATGGGCAGCTTCAAGGCACCGGTGCTGGAATCGACCGGAACCGGCGCGGGCATGAGCCTGTTCTGCTCCGGGGTCGGCGCGGATACGCCGGATATCGAAAATGCTTCGCGCCGGATGAAAGCCTCCGAATTTGAACTGTGCCAGAAAAACGGTGTCACCGATGTTGTCGAAATCAACATCGGCATCGACGGCATCGCGGTGGCGCAATCAAACGAAGGCCCCGGTTTCGCCCTGACTCCGGAGCAGATTTACAAAGCCATTGCCGCCAAGCCTTTCGGCAAGGAAAATACCGCCAAGAAATGGTCGGATATCGACGCGTCTTTGCCTTCCATGGCGATCAGCGTCTACGGCCCGCCGTCGACATCGGGCACGCGCGATGCGCTGACCGAACTGATCATGGAAGTCGGTTGCAAAACCGACGCCGCGACCAAGTCGCTCAAGAAGAGTAACAAGGACGAATATGAAGCCATCTGCCATGATATCCGCACCGACGGTCCCTATCTGGACGCGGGCGAGAATGACAATCTGATCGTCCAGAAGCTGAAATCCAACCCGAATGCGGTCGGTATCTTCGGCTACAGCTTCCTCGAGGAAAATCTCGACACGGTACGGGGCATCGCCATTTCAGGTGTCGAGCCGGCATATGACGCGATTGCTTCGGGCGAATATCCCGGTGCGCGGCCGCTGTTCATCTATGTCAAGAAACAGCATGTCGGCGTGATCCCCGGCATTCAGGACTATGTCACGGAATTCGTCAACGCCGGTACACGCGACGGCTATCTGGTCAAGGCGGGCCTGATCGCTTCGCCCGACGCGACCCGGGCATCGATGGTGGACGCAGCGAAGAATCTGCCGCTGCTGACCAAGGATGTGTTGAAATAGGCGAACTTCAGTCGCTCGATCTGACAATGGAGCGTCACCGGAACTAGACAATCATGGTGATGATCTGCGGGGGCTGTTGGCAACAACGGCCCCTTTTTTCGCGAGAGGCTCAGACAGGGCAGGCGAAGCGTCCGCAACATCATTATTTTCTCGGACTTTGACTGCTCGAAATCCTGCAAATGCAAATCAATTGCTTTTTATATGACATTTTTGTTACAATGAACGAAACCGCAACTAGGAACCCTGATGAACCTCACCACGCCCCAGCATACCGTTTCCGCCTTCGACGCGGAAATTCAAGATCTTCGGGAGATGGTGCTGGAGATGGGGGACAAGAGTACCAGTGCCATTGTCCGCTCGATCGAGGCGCTTGCGCATAATGATCTGGCGCTGGCCAAAGCCGTGGTCGCCGACGACCGCGAGATTGACGAGCTGGAGCGGCGGATCGATGCCCTGTCGATCCAGACGATTGCCCTGCGCGCGCCGATGGCCGACGATCTCCGCCATCTGATCGCGACCTTCAAGATTTCCAGCATCGCCGAACGGATCGGTGATTATGCCAAGAATATCGCCAAGCGCGTGCCGCTGGTCGCGGAATCGACCCGCAAGGTCGAACCGGCTTCGCTGCTGCCCTCGATGGCCAATATCGCCGCCGAACTGGTCCGGGATTCGTTCAAGTCCTATGCCGACGGCGATGCCGATCTGGCGGTCTCGGTATGGGCGAGAGACCAGACGCTCGACCATTTCTACACCAGCATCTTCCGCGCGATCATCACCTATATGGTCGAGAATCCCGCCTATATCAGCGAATCCGCGCATCTGCTGTTCATCGCGAAAAATCTCGAGCGGATTGGCGATCACGCCACCAATATTGCCGAACTGACCTATTTCGCCGAAACCGGACGGCAGATGCCCGATCGCAACAAGGGCGACAATGTCGGCACGATCTGGGACGACCAGCAGCCGTCAACCTAGGTTGATAACTGCCAATCGGCGCAGAGTGTCGGATCAGAAGCTGATCTGGAACCGTCCGGCGATCGCATCGACATTATAATTGCCGTCGCCCGCCGCCAGGATTGCCGCGTTGTTATAATCCAGCTTGGAATAGGACAGCAGGAACCGGACATAATCGACCGGCGTCCAGATCAGAGACGCCTGATAGGCGTCCTGCGTCCCGCCAACGAAACCGGCATCAACCAGATCGAGCCGGTCATAGCGGACATTGACCTGCCACGCGCCGAGGCCGCCCTGGCCAACGGGATTGGCAACCTTGGGGCCCTTGAACACGCCTTCCTTATAGCCGCGCGTGTCGTCGGTCAGGAACAGGCCGGCCTCGACCGAACCGCCGAAGAAGGTCGGGTCGTCGAGCGCGCCGCTGCGGTTCAGCTTGAGCCAGTGGCCCTCTGCCGCCGCGTGGAAGCGACCGGAAATGACCGCCGCCTCGAGCCCGTAGCTTGTCTCTGATTCAGCGTCGGCGATATTGCCGGTATCGATGAAGCGCGTGTCGGTGAAATGGACCGCCGGACGCTGGCGATAGCGGCGCGAGCCGATCGTGTCGCCCAGATCACGATAATGGTAGGACGCCCCGAAATGGGTCTGCGTGTCCCCGAATTTCGGCATCGCCACGGCGCGGACGTCAAAGCCGATGCTATTGTCCTCGTCATTGTTGAGATCGTCGATATTGGCGGTAAACACCCCGGCCTGAAACAGCAGGTCCGAGACGCCATATTGCGCGGACAGGCCGACC
>JBALUX010000106.1:0-10077 GCA_036963725.1 Parasphingorhabdus sp.
GTCATCGCCCGCTGAAAGATATTTGGTTGGCGATCGAATCTGCGCTATCCTCCTTGTCGACTGTGCAGCGCAGGTCATATGCCCTGATTGACCCGCATACCCATCGCTAACGCATATTTCCTAAAGCTGCCATTGCCTGACCTTAATACAATCGAACCGTGATGTTAAAAATCGGTGGTTTGTAGAATGGCGGGTTTCGAGCACGCGCTGATAGTAAGCCAGCGCCGCATATGAAAAATAGCCGTCGCGGGTTCGATCCGCGCCCATTCCACGCCTAGGCGATAGCAGTTCAACCCCAGTTGTTGAGCGAGCGCAAAATCTTTATCATAGCGAAGATAGCTATCGCACGCATCACTGGAGCGATCCTTGAACAAGGTCGGTTCTAGGTTTTCGGCCAGCCAAGAGTCGCTACTGATATTGTCGCCTTCGTTTTGATAGGCAGAGATAGCGGCACCCCACAGAAAGTCCGTCGGTGCTGGGCGCTGCGTCGTTATTGAGGCTGTATTTGCCAGAAGGGCAGGAACGACGGCTGTACCTGCCGTCGTTCCTGCATCAATTGGCGCCGGCCTATTGCGAAGCTCGGATCAGCCATTATCTGTCCCTTTCTACGCTTCGATGTCGCGTTTGTAGGTTTCCGGGAGAAACAAGATTCCAACCACCGCGGTGACACCGGCAACGACAATCGCGTACCACAGGCCCTGATAGATGCTCCCGGTCGCGGCGACCATTGCGAATGCCACCGTCGGCATGAAGCCCCCAATCCAGCCGTTCCCGATATGATAGGGCAGCGACAAGGAGGAATAGCGGATACGCGCGGGAAACAGTTCGACCAACAAGGCTGCCAGCGGCCCGTAGACCATCGTTCCCAAGGTCCCGAGCATGCAGAGGATCACGATGACCTTGAACCGGTCAATCTTGTCAGGATCTGCGTCGGTGGGATAGCCTGCGGCCACCAGTTCCCTTTGCACAGCAGAGCCAAAAGCTGCAACGGCGGTGTTTTTAATCTCCCCCGAGAGAAGGGCGGGGTCAGGGGCCGGGATGCTGCGACTTCCGATACGGACCGATGCGATACTCCCAACCGGCGCTTCGATATTCTCATAGTTGATCCCGCTCCTCGCGAGATAGGATTTGACGATATCGCAGCTGGTCTTGTCGAATGTGTTGCTACCGATCGGATCGAACTGGAACGAACATTCCGCACCATGGGCCACGATGCGTACAGGCGCGCGTTCGATAGCAGCCGCCATTGCGGGGTTCGCAGCGCTGACGAGCGCACTATAGAGCGGGAAATAGGCAAAAACCGCGATGACGCAGGCGGTCATCATGATGGGCTTGCGGCCAATTTTGTCGCTGAGCCAACCCCAGAAAACATAAAGGGGAATGGTGATCGTCAGCGCCGTGGCGACGAGGAAATTGGCGGTGGCACCATCGACCTTGGCGATTTTCTCAAGGAAGAATAGCGGATAGAGATGGCCCGAGAAGCCGATCACCGCTTGCCCCGCAACCGCGCCAAATAGCGCGATCAGGACTATCTTCAGATTTTTCCACTTGCCAAAAGCTTCCCGGAGCGGTGCTTTTGACGTCGCGCCATGTTCTTTCATCCGCTGGAATACGGGACTTTCGTTGAGCTGGAGGCGGATCCAGAGCGCGACCAGCAGCAGGACGATTGAGAAAAGAAAGGGCAGGCGCCAACCCCAGGCGAGGAAGTCATCGGCATCCAGTGTCGTGCGCAATCCGACGACGAAGAGCGACGCCAGGATAAGGCCCAGCATGGCTGTGGTCTGGATGAAGCCGGTGTAGAAGCCGCGTTTGCCGTTTGGAGCATGTTCGGCGATATAGACGGCCGCGCCGCCATATTCTCCGCCGATCGCCAGACCTTGCAATAAGCGCAAAGCCATCAGGATGATTGGTGCTGCAATGCCGATGCTGTCATAACCGGGAAGCAGGCCGACAGCGAAAGTCGACAGACCCATGATCGCCATGGTGACGAGGAAGGTTTTCTTGCGCCCGACAATATCGCCGACGCGGCCGAATACCAGCGCGCCGAACGGTCGTACCGCGAATCCTGCTGCAAAGGCCATAAGAGCAAGGATGAAGCCGGTGGTCTCGTTGACTCCGGAGAAGAACTTGGCCGAAATAACGCTGGCAAGCAGGCCATAGAGGTAGAAATCATACCATTCGAACACCGTTCCCAGCGACGAAGCGGTGATAACGAGCTTCTCATTCTGTTTCTTGCCCACGCCGTCCGGCAAAGCTTCCGTGTTGGTAGCCATATTCCTTCTCCCATATATCCCGGCAGCGGCGGCAGACTTCGGCCCGCTCGCTGCTGTCGGGGACTATCAATGCCCGGCAGTGATCGCCGGATTTCCCTGTTGTGTAGCCGCCAATTCATCGTTCGTTCTGGCAGCATTGTGATCTGTTACGAAAACACATGCGCCAGACCGCATCAGCGTCAAGGCGTCCAACCGTCTGTGTGAAAGTGTCATCATGATATCTCTTGTAAAGTCAGTAACTCACGCGTGAGTGAACAATAATCAAAATGTGAGGCAAAAGCTGAAGCCGGTTCCTGCCTCAGCTTCGGCCTGTTAACGTTGTTCGCAAATTTCCTTGAAGCCTGCCGCCATGAATCGAGCCATGCGCTGCTTGACCGCAGGATAGTCTTCCGACTGGCAAAGACCATGTGACAATTTGTCGATGCGACCGGTTCGCGCTAGCGTTAGCATCAGCGCGCCGGTCACGAAATGATAACCCCAGAAAATATCGGCTTCGGCAGCATCTGGCAGGGCCTTCTTCAAAATGTCGATCAGGCGCAGCACGACCGGGTCAAAATATTTGTCCATATATTCAGCACCATCGGGGCTGTTTGACGCTTGCGCGCCGAATGCGCCATAATTTTTCCAGCCTTCCCCTCCATGAATATAGAGGTCGAGGTCGGTGTCGAGGAAGGCGTGAAGGGCGCCTTCAACCGTCGGGTTTTCACCAGCGGCGCGATCATAATCATCAAGCGCCTTCATCCGTTTCTCGATTGTAACAACCGCACGCCGCGCAAATACGGCGTCGAACAGGGTTTGCTTGTCGTCGAAATAATAGTTGAGCAGAGTGTGATGGACGCCGACCTGTTTGGCCACGTCCTTCAGCGTCACGCCATAAAAGCCGTGCTTCGAAAAAAGGAGTTCGGCGATATCGAGAATCTGTTCCATCATCTCGGCCCGTTGTTCTGCCTTTGAAACCTTCTTCACGCTAGTTTTTGCTGTTGATGCCAAACTCATTTCCTTCTGCACATATATATACGCCGTCGTGACCAAGATAACCCTACACTTGTCCGTAATCCGCCCGCAATCGTATTTTATCGATCTTCCCGGTGGCCGCTAGCGGCATCCCGTCCACTCGGATGATGGCATCCGGAATCCACCAGGAGGCGATGTTCCCGTGCAATGGCGCAAGCAATTCTTCGTCGCTGATCGACCCATCACATATTTCAACCAGCAGGACAGGCCGCTCGCCCCATTTGGGATCGCTCCGGCCAATCACTGCCGCGAGCGACACCTGCGGCAGGGCCCCGACCAGTGATTCAATTTCCGCGGGGTTGATCCACTCGCCGCCCGATTTGATCAGGTCCTTGGAACGACCTGTGATCGACAGATTCCCGTCCACGTCAATGCGCGCGAGGTCACCAGTGTCGAACCAGCCGTCAGCGTCGATCGCGGATCGCTCATGCCCAAAATACCGGTTGATGACACTTGCTCCGCGAACATGCAAATGCCCCTCGGGTCCGCGTTGGTCGTCCAGCGGGTGACCATCGGTATCGGTGAGGAGCAGGTCTATGCCAATAGCAGGCCGTCCCGACACGCTTGCGACGCGTTGCGGGTCTCCAGGAATCGCAGCGGTACCCAGAGGCGACAATTCGGTCATGCCCCAGCTGGTCTGGACCTCGGCACCCAGCCGCCGCTCGATCCGTTCCATCAGCGCCGGTGGCATCGAAGCGCCTCCCACAAGGATCCGTTCGAGCGACGGAACCTCTCCACCCTCGGTCTCGAGATGCTCCACCAAGCTCAGCCACACGGTCGGCACGCCAACGCCCAGAGTCACGCTTTCCGAACGGATCAGAGCGGCCAGGTGCGCTCCATCGCTGTTGCGACCGGGCAATACAAGCTTGGCTCCAACCGCAGGAACGGTAAACGGCAGACCCCAAGCATTGGCATGGAACATGGGAACGACCGCAAGCACCGCATCTTGCGTCCGAACGCCCATCACGTCGGCCTGGAGCTGCCGCATCGTATGCAGATAACAACCGCGATGGGTATATGTAACTCCCTTGGGCGCGCCGGTTGTACCCGAAGTGAAGCACAGTCCCGACGGAGTGTTTTCGTCGAACTGGCCCCATGCGATGTCATGCGATGCCGCAGCCATCTCTGTTGCTAGCACGCCGACGTTGATAGAATCATTCTTCGCTTCGATCGGTGCTCCGTTATCGTCGAGCAGCAATATTTGCTGTATGATGCCACCCTCGGCGGCAGCCGCTTGGGCGAGCGGAAGCAGATCCCGACTGACCAGCAGGAAGCGGGCTCTGGATTTCGCCAGCATGTCCCCGAGATTTCGGGCAGTGAGCCGCGGGTTGAGCGTATGACACACTGCACCGATGCCGATTATCCCGTACCAGCTTTCAAAATGTTCCTGGCTGTTCCAGGCGAGCGTTGCGACCCGGTCGCCCTTGCTCACGCCCAACTGATGCAGCGCGCCCGATACCGCGCGCGCGCGCTCAAAGGTCGCGGCATAGCTGATCCGTTCGACCGTTCCGTCCGCCGCTGCCGACACCACCTCGGCGAGGGGATGCCATTTTGCAGCGTGGGAAAGAAACTTGTCGAGAGTCAGTGCATAATCCTGCATTGAACCGTCGATCATTGGCATCCCTCGGCTGTGGGGGGCAGCGGCGGAGATATGACGCCGACATTCCAGTTCCATGGGAGGTCGCCCACAGCGCGCCGGCGGCACACGACCGCTTCGTGCAGCGCCGCTGTTCCGGGGAAAAGATTGCTCCTCAGGCGCGGCACATCAGCAAAATGCATGAAGGCCTTGTTCTGGGAATAAGGCAGCCAGTCGGGCTGGCCCTTGGCCTGCGGTTTTCCGTTTCTTGCGAAGCTTGCCCAATAATCGCCCATTGCCGCAATCAACCTGCGCTCCGACAATTTGTTCGGGATTTTCGGCCACAATGGTGGCGTCTTTCCTGCAGTATCGAAAATAAAGGGCAGCTCGGCGGCGTGGAAAGCGTGCAATTTCCATTCCTGTGTCGCCGGATAGCCATGGTCGAAGAGATAGAGATAGGCGGGTTTGCCAAGCGCCGCCTGGTTCGACACCAGCCGCTCGGATGTCCAGCCGTACATCGCGTCGCGCGTCGCGGCGAGCATGCTTTCCTCCATATTCTTGGCAGGGTAACGGGACAGGTAAGCGTCCGCGAACTCGCCGTAATTGGCCCGGATTGCCGCTTCATAGGCGTCAGCATTATCAGGTGTCTTGGGCAGCAAGAAACGCAGCGACCGGATTTCGCCAGCGTTGAAGCCGGCTAGAATCGGAACCGGTGCCTGTTCGTTGCGGTCGAAAGACTCGACCAGTTGGTGCGGCACGGTCTTGCCATCGATGACGGGGAAAGGGAAAAAACCGGTCGCAGGGGCATTGTCGGCAATCTCTTCTGCGGACATCGCGCGGAGCGCTACAAGATCGGCAGCGGCCAGCTTGGTCGCCAGATCGGTGCCCTGCTGCTCGGCTGGTATCATGCCGTTGCGTTTTTCGCGTAGCGCTGGCGCCGAAACCATATAGGCGCTCTCCGCGATCGCCTTGTCGAACAGCCCGCGCGCGCCCGGCGCCGTCATCAGATACATGACACTGAGCGCGCCAGCAGACTCGCCCGCGATTGTTACATTGTCAGCGTCACCGCCGAATGCACCAATATTTCGCTTCACCCATTTAAGTGCCGCGATCTGGTCGAGCAGTCCATAATTGCCCGACACACCCTCCGGTGATTCGGCGCTAAGTCCCGGGTGCGCGAGATAGCCGAGCGCCCCGAGCCGATAGTTGATCGATACGACGATCATGCCTCGCGCAGCGAGCGCGCTGCCGTCATATAGCGGGTCTCCGCCCGATCCAGTGGTCAGCGAACCGCCATGTATCCACACGAAAACCGGCGCTCGCGTGGCATTTTCTGGCGCCCAGATGTTGAGCGACAGGCAATCCTCGCTCATCACAGGCAGGTCCCACGCATAGATGCTGGGGCCTCGCGGCTTTGGTTGCGTGCACGCCGCTCCGAATTTCGTGCTATCGCGCACGTCCTGCCAGTCTGGCACCGGTTGGGGCGGCGTCCAGCGCAGCTTGCCAACCGGTGGTGCGGCATAAGGAATGCCCTTGAAGATGCGGATGCCTTTGGCCTCGCTTCCCTGTACCTTGCCTGCCGGCGCGTCGACCAGTGGGTCGGTTGCGGCGGCAGCGGGTTCTGCGGACAAGGTTGTCGCAGCAAGGGCAAGGGGCAGCAGGCGGTGGATCATCGTAGCTTTCATTTTCCGTTGCCCCATCAGAAGCGGTAATTGGCGCGGAGGCCAACCGTGCGCGGCCGCAACCTGGCGTAGCGACCGTCAAGGAACGCTTCCGGGTGAACATAGGTGATCGAGCTGTCATTCAGGACATTCTCGACATAGGCGGTCAGATCAATCGATCCCAGCTTAACCCCGGCATAGAGATTCACATTGGTCCAAGCCTCGGTAAAATCATAAGTAGGAGACAGGGCCACGGGATTGCCGGGCACGTTTGGAAACTGGTTCGGGAACGAACCGACATGCGATACATTGACGGCGGCGAAGGCGCTATTGGTAGCGCCGATCGAAAAGTCGTAGCGCGCTGTACCCGAGCCCTGGAAGTGCGGTGACGCAAGCCGTGTGCCCTCTTCAGCACCGGAGATTGCCGCCTCGAGTGCCGTCAGCTGGGTTACCTTGGCTTCGTTGAACGAACCGTTGAGCGTAAGGCTCAAGCCCTGGACCGGCCGCGCCACAAATTCGAATTCGAGGCCGTAGCTTTCTGCGCCGCCGATGTTGGTCGCGAATTGTATCGAATCTGACACACGGTTTGCCTGAACCTGGATATTCTTCCAGTCAATGTAATAAGCTGCAATATTCGCGACCAGGTCACCACCGAGCCAGCGCCCTTTGATACCGAATTCGTAATTGGTGACGCTGTCCGATCTTGCGCCGTCCGGGATGACGACATCATCAGGGTCAAGCGTGCTCACCAGTCCGGCCTGCGCATTTACCACCGGTGTGCGGAAGCCCGTTGATATCGTTGCGTATGTGGTAAGGTCCGAATTCGGTTTCCACGAAACGCTGGCCTTGTAGGACAGACGATCATCCTTGACCTTCAATCCCTCTGCATAATCGACAGGCGTTATGTTGAGGGGTGAAAAATACGGCCCGAAAAAGGCGCGGTTCAGATAATCGCTATTATAGCCTCCGCCGCGGGTAAAGGATTGCACTTCGGTGCTGCCGTAGCGCAAACCGCCGGTGATCCAGAAGCTGTCACTGAAGCGCGCGGTGACTTCACCAAATCCTGCTATTTCCGTTTGGTCAGTATAGGCCTCAAAACGCTGGTAATATTCGTTGGGCAATCCGGACAGCCCGGTTAACGTCAGGAATTCCGGTGACGAACGATAGGCAAAATCGACCGTGCGCCGCTTGTCATAGTAGAAGAAACCGGCGACCCATTCTATCGGACCGGATGTACGTGACACCAGCCGGGTTTCTTGAACAAACAGGTCATCATATCCATAGGCGTCCAGCGCAAAGGGAATGAGCTGGCCGAAGGTTCCCGCGAGGTCGACGTAAAAAGAGGCATCATAATTAGACAATGTCGTTGAACTGATCAGTTCCGCAAAATCGAATTCATGATTGACCGTTACGTTAAAGTTGGTGAGTTCGCCTTGGAATAGGTCGGGACGGTCGGACCTGCGTGTAAATTTCCCAAGTGTCGGATTGGTAAGGGCCGAATCCGCAGGCTTGCTGTTTTCGTAGGAGGCGAGCAAGCGGACTTTCATGCGGTCGCTGGGTTGCATCAGCAAGCTGACGCGCCCGCCATAAGCTTCCAGGCTATTTGCGTCGTTCACTCCAGTGCCGATATTGTCGACCCAGCCATCTTCGTTGCGGTAATAGCCGGTCGCACGAAGACCCAGTTCATCGGTCATGATCGGAATGTTGATCATTGCATTATAGCGCTGGCGCACCGAACTGGATCCGGTGAGGGCTAGATCGGCACTGACAGAAGCTTCGAAATCATCCAGATCGGGACCGCGGGTAATGATCCGCATCGCGCCGGCAAGCGAGTTGGAACCGAACAATGTGCCCTGCGGTCCGCGCAAAAATTCGACGCGCTCGACATCGTACAGATTCGGATCGAGAATTGTCGAGTTGCCGTTCGCCGAAATCGGCAGCTCGTCAATATAGATGGCAACCGCGCTCTGCAGCCCGGCGCTATAGCCGTTGGTATTGATTCCGCGGCTCGTGAAATTGTTGAAATTCTGTGTCGGCTTGTTGACAACGATGCCCGGCGTATTCTGTGCAATACCTTCGAAGCCGACGATGCCAAGGTCATCCAGATCTTCCTGGGAATAGGCAGTGACGCTGATGGGAATATCCTGAATTCGCTCGCTGCGGCGTGTGGCGGTAACGATAATTTCTTTATCGCCGCGCTTCTCGTCCTGCGCTGTCTTGTCAGTAGACTGTGACGTTTCGCTGGACTGTTCTGCAGCGGAAACGGGTTGCGCGAGCAAAGCGACCGCAGACGCGGAAGCAAAAAACTTAACTTTCATTTGAACCTCTCCTCCTCGTCAACGCTCTTTGTCGATGACTTGGGCATGGTTTATGTCGATACCATTTCAATATGTCAACACTCACTATCACGTGCGTGAATATTATTTCAGGTCAAGATTTCCTTTTACCGTCTGCATTTACTCCCTTCCAAAGAAGGGGTGTCCGCCACGAAAAACTCGCTACGCTCTCTCGCAACCAGATGATCCTCAGCCACGAGTTGCTGATCGGCGAGCGAAGTCGTGTTGCGAGAAACGCCGATCTCGCCAGCAAGTTTTCTGGAAGAGGGAAGTTTCCTGCCCGGCGTCAGAACCGATTCATTGATCGTCTCAATGACTCACGTACGAAGCTACGCTTGGAGGGACAATCTGCTCCTCGGATCAAGCCGGGTAGCAACGCAATTGATTTTGAGTTAGACAATTTGAAGCATGGGAATAGCGCTCGGGCGTAATGAGGATATGAATTCTCAGCTATGAGATTGGTCCTTTGAGCTTTCATCATAGGTGCAAAGCGAACATTGAAAATAGTTGGTTAGGTGATACGGGACTCACAGTTTTCATATAGTTAGCGCACGGAGTCTGCTGGCTGTTGTCGGATGTTATCCAACCGCAGATTTGATAAACGGGCGATACTCGCCTGCCGCAATCGGGGGGCTAGCACCCATCCTATCATCGACGCAATCAAGTTTAATCCAGAAGCCCGGGTTTCGGCCCAGATTCCGATTTTCGAGCTATGTTCGATTGAATGGCAAGTTTCAGATAACTGATTGTCCATATTCAACGACCGCTTTTGGGACGTTTGCAGACCAACCCTTTTTATAATTCACAAGTTCAGTCCAAAGGACCGCAATTGGATCGAAAGCCATCTGTCTGGTTTTTGGTAGCCAGAGGAGGAAATCGGTCGCCGCGAATGGTGCGTCAAGATTGATTGATCGTTCATGTTGCACCTGCGAACGAAAAGGCGTTAGACTGGCTAAAGTCACTTCCGCAATCGGAGTCGCAATTGCGTATCGCTGTTATCGATGAAAACCCCGTTCGCGCGGCCATAATTGAAGACGGGCTTGCCGAAGTGGGTGAGCGCGATGTTTTTGTGATTTCCGAGCGCTCGGGGATGGCGCGCGCGATTGAAACGATAGACCCGGATGTCATCCTGATCGACCTCGGCAATCCATCCCGTGATATGCTCGAGGAATATTTTGCCGTCAGCCGCGCGGTTTCGCGTCCGATTGCGATGTTTG
>JBALUX010000107.1:0-9782 GCA_036963725.1 Parasphingorhabdus sp.
CGGCGCCCAGGCCCGCGCCTGCACCTGTTCCAACTGCTGCTCCGAGCCCGGTTTCAGCGCGGCCAATCACTCCACAGGCAAGTGATCCATCAAGCGACGCTATAGAGGACCAGAATACTGCGGAAACCGACCGCGATATGTCGTTGTTGACGCTGGATGAAAACGGAGAACTCGATCTTGACGCGCTGGATGACGCACTCCAGCCCCAATATACTTTATCTGCAGGCGAGCGTCGATCGATGGTCGAAATCGGCGTTTTGACGCCGCAATATGATGGCCTGCCAAAGGATGCTTTCGGTGAAGAGGGCGGGCAATATCTGACCAATTTGATCAGAAACCTGAACGGCCCCATCATTTCCCGCTGGGGTTCGATACTGCTCCGCCGCACATTGCTCAGTAAGGTTGTCAGCCCAGAAAATGTAAATCCCGCGGATTGGGCTGCCGAGCGTGCCTGGCGCTTGTTGCTCATGGGTGAGGCCGACGCTGCCCGTTCGCTGGTTTTGAAAGTGGATGGCGGGAATTATACGCCGCGACTTTATGAAGTTGCGATGCAGGCGCATCTGGCAACTGCCGATCCAGCGGGAATTTGCCCCCTTGTTGATGGTGGCGCGCAAGTTAGTGATGCACCGACATGGATCATGTTCCGACCGATATGCGCATCTCTTACCGGTGAACAAAGTCGTGCGACCAGCCTGTTGCAGCAGGCGAGGCGCGACAAGGTAGCCACTGGTATTGATTATTTGCTGGCAGAAAAGACGATTGGTGCCGGTTTCGAAGGCCGAAGGGCTGTTTCCATCCTTTGGGACGATATTGAATATTTCAATAACTGGCGTTTTGGACTGGGTGCAGCAACCGGGGTCGAACCGCCGGATCGTCTATATGCCCTGGCCGGTCGCCATGTGCAGGGCTGGCGCGCGCGCGCTCCCATGCTTTCGATCGATTCACGCATGAAAGCGGCTGATATCGCAGCCGCGATCGGCGTGATGTCCAACCAGGCGATGGTCGACCTTTACGCCGCTGCATATGATGATCCCGAGACAGGCGACGATCGGAAGGCGCTGGCTTCGGTGTTGCGTCAGGCTTATACCAATGACACAGCGAAATCGCGGCTGGTTGCGATGCGCGATTTATGGGGGCGGTCCACCGGCGCGCTAACCCGATATTCGGCGAAGATATTGACCGCTCGTGCCGCGGCGAAAATCCCTCCATCAGTCGCGCTTGGCGACGAGAGTGCAGATTTAATCGCTTCCATGCTTTCTGCCGGTCTTGACCGCAGCGCCATAAGATGGACTGACATGGTCGATCAGGGTAGCGACGGTTGGGCGTTATTGGCGGTGGCTTCTCCGACCAATGCTGTCCCCGTCTCCTATGACGCGCTGGATGATTTCGGTGGTAACGATGACAGTGAAGAACAGCTGCGCAGTAAATTCTTGCTGGCCGCGGTTGCCGGTCTTGGAAAAGCCGATCAACAGACGATTGATGATTTTGCGAACGATCTGGACTTGAATCTGGGGCGCACCACAAAGTGGACAAGGGCTATCCAGTCTGCTGCTCGACGTGGCCAGTCAGGAACCGTGGCGTTACTTGCCGCTGTCGGTATGCAAGGAAGAAACTGGAAGGCCATGTCGCCTCTACATCTGTTTCACATCATGCAAAGCTTGAAACGCGTAGGTCTCGAACCTGAAGCGCGTATGATTGCGGCCGAAGCCTTGACTCGGACATAGGCTTTGCATCGACGTCTATGAGGTCTATCCGTGCTAGCTATGAGCAATGATGCCAATCTGATCGAACGTTTTCTGGAAATGCTGGTCGCGGAAGCCGGTGCATCCCAGCATACTTTGTCGGCTTACAGAACAGATTTGGAGCAAGCGTCGGTAATTGCCGGTGGACGATTGTCCGGTGCGGATCGCGAGATGATCAGAAAATTGCCGTCTCACTGGCGCAAGCTGCAAAATAGCACCATGGCGCGAAAATCCTCCAGCTTGAGACGCTTTTTCGGTTTCCTTGTCGAAGAAGGCTTTCGGGAGAATGATCCTTCTGATGCTCTGCCAAGGCCCGGTCTGGTTCGATCATTACCGAAGACCCTGTCTCATTCGGAAATCACGCTTTTGTTCCAGCTGATTGCCGAGGGGTTGGCGCGGGAACCAGTCAAACCTTCCGTGGTGAGGCTTTCTGCGATAATGGAACTACTTTATGGTTCCGGTCTCAGGGCGAGTGAACTTGTCGGCTTGCAGCGCTCATCAATTACTGGTGACAAGCCGTATTTAATCATCAAGGGAAAGGGAGAAAAGGAACGGCTGGTGCCGATTTCTCAACAGGCTCGCAGCGCTGTGCGCCGATGGGCCGCATGCGTTGATCCTCAGGAAAAATGGTTCTTTCCCTCGCGAACCGGGCACATCAGCAGGGTCAGACTGTTCCAGATGATCAAGGAACATGCTGCCAAGGCAGGGATCAACCCGGCAAAAATCAGTCCGCATGTCTTACGACATGCCTTCGCGACCCATTTGCTTGAGGGTGGCGCAGACTTGCGGGCCTTGCAAACGCTGCTTGGACATAGCGATATCAGCACCACGCAAATCTACACGCATATCGATAGTGCCCGGCTGGTCGAACTGGTGAATAATCGCCATCCATTAAACCAACTGGATCTCGCGCGTTGACGTTTAGCTTGTCCGGTTCTAACTCGTTTTTATGACATCTTATCTTGATTTTGAAAAACCGATCGCCGCTTTGGAAGCCCGTATTCTGGAACTCAGAGATACAGCCGATGAAGGTTCGCTTGATATCGAAGCGGAAATCGAGAAACTGCAGGTCAAATCGGCCAAAATGTTGAGCGATACTTACGGGAAATTGTCGCCATGGCAAAAAACACAGGTCGCCCGTCATCCGGAGCGTCCGCATTTCAAGGATTTCATCGCTGGCTTGTTCGACGAGTTTATCCCACTGGGAGGCGATCGGAACTTTGGCGATGATCAGGCCATTATTGGCGGTTTTGCGAAACTCGGAGATCGTCGATTGGTCGTCATTGGCCATGAAAAAGGTGACGATACGGAAAGCCGCTTGCGGCACAATTTCGGAATGGGCAAGCCTGAAGGATATCGCAAGGCCATTCGCCTTATGGATATAGCCGACCGGTTTTCGCTTCCGGTTTTGACCCTCGTTGATACGTCCGGCGCATTTCCAGGAGTTTCGGCAGAAGAACGAGGACAGGCCGAGGCTATCGCCCGTTCGACTGAAAAATGCCTTTCACTCGGTGTCCCGATGGTGGCGGTAATTGTAGGTGAAGGCGGATCTGGCGGCGCTGTGGCACTGGCCGCTGCAGAACGCGTGTTGATGTTTGAACATGCTGTTTATTCGGTTATTTCTCCCGAAGGCTGTGCGTCGATTCTGTGGCGGACGAGCGACAAGGCAGACGTTGCTGCAGACGCCATGCAGATTACGGCCCAAAGTCTCAAGAAACTGGGCGTCATTGAACGTATAATCCAGGAGCCTGTGGGTGGTGCGCATCGCGATCCGGCGTTGGCTATCGCATCTCTGGGCAAGGCGATCGAAGAAGAGTTGGAGCAGCTCGGGAACCTTGATCGCGAAGAGCTGAGACGGTTGCGTCGCGAAAAATTTCTGGAAATTGGCGCGCTTTAAGCGCCTGAATGTAGATTCTGCGTCGGGCCAGACGTCCGCAACGTCATTTTACACACGGAACTCTTTACCGAATGATCAGTTCTTATACACTGCGACCATGAGGAGCTTGATATGAGACAATTTTCAACAAAATTGATGAGTGCCGCGGGCGTTATTGCCTTGGCGGCGTGCACCGGCAGTGGAGCCGACGCAGGCGCCGTGAATTCCGCAGGAAGTCAGGCTGGCGAAGCCCGTTCGATATCGGCAGCCGAAAAACAGAAAGGCGCGGAAGCCCATCCCCAATTGCTGGAAGAATTTGGCGGTGCATATACCGGGACGCAGGTCGCCTATGTAGTAGGCGTGGGTCAGAATATTGCCGTACAATCAGGTCTTGGTAACGCTCGCAGCGACTTTACCGTAACGCTGTTGAACAGCCCCGTTAATAACGCTTTCGCTATTCCGGGGGGATATGTCTATCTCACCCGCCAGCTGATGGCGTTGATGAACGATGAGGCGGAGATGGCTGGTGTTCTCGGACATGAAGTTGGCCATGTTGCCGCGCGGCATAGTGAAAAGCGTCAAAAGGCGGCTACGCGCAACAGTATCTTGGGCATATTGGGGCAAATCGGGTCTCAGGTTTTGTTGGGGGATTCTTCTCTCGGACGGATTGGTCAGGAAATTTTTGGTACCGGGAGTCAGTTGCTGACGCTGAAATATTCCCGCAAACAGGAATATGAAGCCGATGATCTTGGCATTCGCTATCTGGCCTCGGCGGGATATGATCCTCAGGCGCTGTCATCCATGCTATATTCGCTTGCGGCACAATCTGCGATTGATGTGCGGGCAGCGGGTCGCGACGCCCGCAGCGCACCCGAATGGGCCAGCACACACCCCGACCCTGCGCGCAGAGTGTCGCGGGCAGCCACCAATGCTAGCAAGCTGACGAGAACCGGCGGGGTCCGCAATCGGGATCAGTTCCTGCAAAATCTGGACGGTATCCTATATGGTGATGATCCCAAACAGGGCGTGATCGAGGGCAATAACTTCCTGCATCGTGACCTGAAGCTGAAATTTACCGTTCCAAACGGCTTCTCGATGCAAAATGGTGCGCGTGCCGTTACCATCACAGGTTCCGGCGGGCAGGGGCAATTTGCCACCGGCGCTTATAACGGGAATATGGCAACCTATATCGATGCCGCGTTCAAGGGTCTCGCCGGCGAAGGCAAGAGCATATCCTATGGCAATATCGAAAGGACAACGGTCAACGGACTGCCCGCATCTTACGCTATGGCGCGGGTAGACAGTAGCAATGGTCCGGTTGATGTTACTGTTTTTGCTTATGAATTCTCAAAGAACAGTGCGTTTCACTTCGCTACAATAGCCCCGGCAGGGAGCGCTAATGTCTTCTCGCCCATGTATCAGAGCATCGTCAGGCTCTCGGCAACAGAAGCAGCCGCGATCAAATCTCGCAAAGTCGATGTCGTGACCGTAAAAAGCGGAGATACGATTGCCAGTCTCTCGTCGCGCATGGCCTATAGCAACTATCAGCAGGACCGTTTTCTGGTGTTGAACCGGTTGAGCGCCAATGACGGACTACGGGCGGGCCAGAAGGTGAAGATCATCACTTATTGATTCATTCAGGCATAAAAAAAGACGGCAGCCGTTAGGCTGCCGTCCTCTTTGCTTGCTTAATCCGAAGATTAGCCAGCCATCGAATTGTCGACTTCTTTGAAGGTGTTGCTGAGGGTGTTACCCAGCTGACCCATTGCAACGATAGCTGCAACAGCGATCAGAGCAGCAATAAGGCCATATTCAATAGCCGTTGCGCCTTCTTCATTCTTGAACATTTTACGTACGAATTTCATGTCTGGTCTCCTAGATTTGACAAACTTCACTTACCCAATTGGATCCAATTTACATCCAATGTTCAACAGCCTAGACGAGAAACCTTACCAAAACATTTAAGTGCGATGGCGCTATTTATGAAACTTCGGTAACCTGATTGGCCACGTCGTCCCACATACCGGTAGTCTTATTGGCCACACCGGCAATCGCCACAAGCACTGTGAGTGCAATGAGAGCCAGTATCAAACCATATTCAACAGCCGTTGCGCCCTTGTCAGAGAGATATAATTTTTTCAAAAGATCAATCATGTCTCTCTCAACGCGGATAAAGTTCTGCTAAGTCGTGAACATGACTTGTTTCACAGAAAGGGATTAATAAAATCCTTACATCGCGCAAAAACATGGAAAAAAATCCGACATATCTGTTTGTCGTGGCTGCTGCTCTAGTCGATCAGAATGGCAGAATTCTGGTGCAAAGGCGGCCTGAAGGCAAGCCGATGGCTGGTCTCTGGGAGTTCCCTGGAGGAAAGGTTGAGCCAGGGGAGACGCCGGAAGCCGCATTGGTTCGCGAATTGAATGAAGAGTTGGAAATTGATGTCGACGAGGCGGATATCGAGCCTGTTGCCTTTGCCAGCGAAGCAATCGGGAGCAAGCATCTGGTCTTGCTCCTTTATATATGTCGCAAATGGAAAGGGGCGGTCAGCAGCACCGATTCACTGGACCTCCGGTGGTTGCCGGTCGATGCTATTCGAGAGCTTCCGATGCCGCCGGCTGACGGCCCGCTGGTGCAAAAGCTGTCTTCTAGCCTATAGCAGGCCCGACTAATTGGGCGGTTCGTCCTCACCACCATCTGACAGCGTTGTGGCGAGGGATATCTGGCCACTGCCCCGGCGCGCGGGTTTCGGCTGGTCTGGATGAGGCGCCCATGCGCAAAGATAGGTAATCGTGACGCTTTCCAGAAATTTGCCATCGGCCTTTGCTCGAGCATCGAATAGCATCTGAATATTACGATAGATATCCCGCTTTATCGCGGAGAGGCCACCGGTCATGATATTGCTGCCCCCCACATCTCTTATGTCGGAAAGCAACCGTTGGAGGCTTGAATATCTGAGACTCAAATTGTCACTGTCGGCCACCGGCAAGGTCAAGCCAGCGCGCGTCATGAGATCGCCAGCCGTTCGCACATCGATCTGCGGATGAATATGTGCGGAAACACGGTCTCCCTCGGCTTGCATGATCACCGACTTGAGCGACGGGAAGCTTTCAGCGCTTACCAGAGCGGCCAGCAGCAATCCGTCGGGAATCAATATCCTGCGACATAAGACCAGTGCGCCCGGCAAGTCGTTGATGGTGTCGAGCGAGCCTATATTGATTATCAGATCGAAGCTGTGATCGGCGAACGGCAGCCGGTCATCATCACATATCACACCGCCCAGAGCCTGAACCATTCGAGAGCCGGAATCAGCGATAACGACCGTCACACCGCGCGTTTCAAGCTCGTTACGGAGCCTGCGTGCCGGTAAACCGATTATAAGCGCCCGTTTAAATGTGCGCTTGACGACATCCAGTCGCTCGAGGATCTCTTCGACCATGATCTGGGAGAGGAAATCTTCCCCACTGGCACGCCCATAGGCTCGGTCACGGACAAGCCGTCTTCTTCTGCGGTCGAAAACTTCGGGAACATTGACTGTATCGGTCATAGGGTCTTGTGGCTTTAGGGGCGCTGGACAAAAAGATCAAATGACCTCGCCAGCTATCTTCAAGCCGCTGATCGATTTTGCGTTGCCGCCGAGATGTCCCATATGTGGGGTTACAGTAGAGACAGACAACCGCTTTTGCCTGTCTTGCTGGCAGCAGCTGGATTTTCTTGCAAAACCCTGGTGTGCTGGCTGCGGCTTGCCCTTTGCCTTCGATCGTCCGGTCGATAGTCTTTGTGCAAACTGTCTTGTCGAGCGGCCGGCGCACGATGGGGTGAGGGCAGTGGTGCGCTATGATGACCAGAGTTCGTTGATCGCGATGCGCCTGAAATATGGCACTCGCCTGGGGCTCGCCAGACTAATCGCTGAGCATTTGCAAAAATTCGCTTCGGAATGTTCTGACAAGACGATCATCGTGCCGGTGCCGCTTCACCGGTGGCGGCTGTGGCGCCGTGGTTTCAATCAATCGGTTCTGATCGGCAGAGAACTGGCCCAGATGTCCGGCATTGAAATGGATTGTGGGGCGATTTTTCGTAGCAAGGTAACCCCGCCGTTGCGGGGGATGTCCGGAAAACAGCGACGAAAAACAGTCGCGTCCGCGTTCGCACTCGGCGCTGGCGCTCGATCGCGTATCGCTGGAAAATTGGTTTTGTTGGTCGACGATGTCTACACAAGCGGCTCGACCAGCAATGCCTGTGCGCACCTTCTTAAACAGGCAGGAGCCAAACAAGTTCTCGTTTTCTGCTGGGCACGGGTTATAAGCGACGCCGAAAATGGCTAGTATCTTGCAGCGATAGTGATTGCTTGAAAATCTGCTTCTAACCGCCCATTTGCATAGTGATGGCTGAAAGAGTGAAATATGTCGAAAGTTGAAATATACACGAAATTTACCTGTGGCTTCTGCTTCCGGGCAAAAGCTTTGCTTGAAGGCAAAAATGTCAGTTTTGAAGAAACGGACATTTCCATGGGCGGTGAGAAACGCGAGGAAATGATCCAGCGTTCCGGGGGTAGAATGACGGTCCCGCAGATATTCATTGATGATCGCCATATCGGCGGTTCGGATGATCTCGCTGCCCTGGACCGGTCGGGCGAACTCGACGCGCTACTGGCGGGCTGATCTGATTTGAAAATAGCGCTGGCCCAGATGAGCAGCGGCATTGTTCCTGAGGAAAATGCCAGCCAGCTCTGTTCGCTCATAGCTGAAGCGGCTGCGGACGGCGCGACGATCATTTTCACTCCCGAAATGAGCGGGCTGCTCGATCGGGACCGCTCGCGGGCGGCGACAGCGATTCGCAGTGAACCGGATGATGTCGTTCTGTCGGCTGTCCGGGCTGAGGCGAAAAGAGCCGGGATATGGGTTCAGCTTGGTTCTCTGGCAATCAGGGATTTCGACGATCCTGGCGCCAAATGGAAAAACCGGTCCTATCTGATCAACCCTCAGGGTGACATCACCGCGCGCTACGACAAGATTCACCTGTTCGACGTCGATCTGGGTCCAGATGAATCGCAGCGGGAATCCTCAGCCTATGCAGGCGGCCATCATGCAGTGCTGGCAACGGTTCCTGAAGCTACGCTCGGCTTGTCGATTTGCTATGATCTTCGTTTTCCAGCGCTATACGAAGCCCTGACCAATGCGGGTGCCGACATATTGTCGATCCCGGCTGCCTTCACCGTTCCCACCGGAAAGGTCCACTGGGAAATATTGCTACGGGCCCGCGCAATCGAGGCGGGCGCCTTTGTCGTCGCGGCGGCGCAATATGGGCGGCACGAAGACGGCCGTGCCACTTATGGCCACTCGATGGTGGTCGGTCCCTGGGGCGAAATCTTGCTCGACATGGGAGAGGGAGCGGGACTGGGTTTCTGCGATCTGGATATGGGTCAGGTACAAGAGGTGCGTTCCCGCATCCCCGCAGTGGCCAATCGCAAACAATTTGAAGCGCCGGTAAAAATCTCGTGATAATTTTCGACTTGATCTGCGCCGATGGCGATCATCTGTTCGAGGGCTGGTTCGGTTCCTCGAATGATTATGCAGATCAACAGGCCCGCGGATTGCTGGACTGCCCGGTTTGCGGCAGCACCAATATTGCCAAGGCGGTTATGGCTCCGAATCTGGGGAGGAAAGGCAATCAGCAATCCGTTATATCCAAACCGGAGCACGAACGGCCCGAGCCTCCGACTTCAGGAAAACCGGTCGCCAACAAAGTGACCGTGCCGGCGGAATATCAGGAAATGATCGGCAAACTGGTCAAGGCACAGGAAAAGATGCTGGCCAGTTCCGAATGGGTTGGCGATAAATTTGCCGCTCGCGCTCGCGATATCCACTATGGCGATGCGGACGAAAAACCAATCCATGGTACGGCATCGAAAGAAGAAGTTGCCGATTTGGCGGAAGAGGGCATCGCAGCGCTTCCTCTGCCTTTACCGGTTTTACCACCCAAATCGAAAAATTGACTGTGGCATGCGCCCGCCGATGTAGCTAAACCGTCTGGTATCACGCGCCCGTAGCTCAGTCGGATAGAGCATCAGATTCCTAATCTGGGGGCCACAGGTTCGAATCCTGTCGGGCGCACCATTCCCGTTCAGTTTTGGGCACAGCATGCGGCTTAGTTCCGCATGCTGCCC
>JBALUX010000107.1:9792-10045 GCA_036963725.1 Parasphingorhabdus sp.
CGGTTCTACTACCCGTAATACGAACAACATTATTACCGACCTCAACGCGTGACACCAGCAGGTCTACGTATTCCCGGCGAAGTGGGCTGCTGCGGTCGCGCATGGTGCTTGAGATTAGATCGCTAAATTTCGCCAAAATATCAGGGTTGATTGATTTGGCCGGATCCGCAAGCTTGCGCTTGAGGATATCAATATCGGCGGCGACCGCTCGTTTCTGCGCAGCTATCTGACCAAGTTCCTTTTTGATCTGTGG
>JBALUX010000108.1:0-10017 GCA_036963725.1 Parasphingorhabdus sp.
CGGCCAGTTTCAACGCGCTGCAGAAAAGGCTGGGGCGCAAGACGGTCTCGAAAAAGATGCGACAGGAATTTCCCGCCTTCGTCCGCGTCTATGATCTGCTGATGGACGGGACAGACGATCTGCGCCTGTCGCCCTGGCACGAACGGCGCCAGCGGCTCGAAAGATTCGTTCCCAAGCTGCACCCCGACCATTTCGATCTGTCCGCCGTGATCGATGTCGATGATTTCGCCGCGCTGGAAGTCATGCGCGCCGGTACCCGCGATGCGGCCATTGAAGGCGTGATGTTGAAGCGGCGGGAAAGTCCCTATCTGGCGGGGCGCGTCACCGGTCACTGGTACAAGTGGAAGCGCGACCCGCTGAACGCCGATTGCGTGATGATGTATGCCCAGCGCGGCAACGGGCGGCGCGCGTCCTTCTATTCCGACTATACATTCGGCTGCTGGACCGACGATGGCGAACTGTTGCCGGTCGGCAAGGCCTATTCCGGTTTCACCGACGAGGAGCTGAAATGGCTCGATCGTTTCGTTCGGCAGAATACGCTGAACCGCTTCGGCCCGGTCCGCGAGGTGAAGAAATCGCTGGTGCTCGAAGTCGCGTTTGACTCGATCCACGAAAGCGGCCGCCACAAGTCCGGCCTCGCCATGCGCTTCCCGCGCATCCACCGCATCCGCAAGGACAAGCCCGCGGAAGAGGCAGACCGGATCGCGACATTGCAGGGGATGGTTTCATAGTTTCCCTCTCCCGTGAGGGAGAGGGTTGTGCAGACTTGGCAGCTTGCTGCCTAGTCGGAGCTGGGTGAGGGTGTACCGCCGGTGTGCTGGCACGCAAATCTGACTGCGGAGCACCCTCATCCAACTCCATCTAGCCGCCTGCGCTGACGCTTCGGCGGCAAGATTTCGTACCCTTCTCCCTTAAGGGAGAAGGGTCAACCTCCCAACAAACCCGCTGCCCGATACGTCTCGTTCAGCACATCATGAAAATGCGCCACACGCACCTCCTGGTCGCTGAGCCAAGCGCGGTCGAAGCCGCTGGACCGGGCGCCGGCCTGAACCCGGGCGAGCAGGCTGATGTCCTGATCGATGGTCTCGGTCATGCTCTTTGTGCCGGACAATATCGCTTCATGGCCAAAACAGTCGCGGGCCACGCGCCCGTCGGCAGTTTCGCTTGCTCCGCTTGCGGCATGCATCGTCTGCTTGTGCCCGGAGCCGCCGCCCAGCGCCGGATCGGGGTTGAGCAGCAGGGTCCATTTGTCGAGATAGGATTTCGACGGATCATCGGGGTGCGGGCGCGAGCGCATCATCCACAAGCCTTCCGGCGAGCCCGACAGGATGATGTTCGGGAAGATATTATACTGGAAAACCGTGGTCAGCTGCTCGTCGGACAGCGCCGAATAATCATAGCCGTTCTTGCCGCTCTGCTCACGCTTGGCTTTGGTGATCACCGCCGGAATGTCGGCGACCCGACCGATATAGTCGCTGGCGTCGATACCGAGCGCGGTCAGTTGCATCTCCTGATAGTCGCTCGGCTTGTCGGGCACCGGATAGCGGCTGTCGGTGACAAAGCCCGGGACGTGCAGACCGGTGTGGCCATTTTCGAACAGTTCGTCCGTGGCATTGGGACAGTCGACAAAGCGCTTATGCTGGGGATGGATATGGTCGACATGATAAAGTTCGGAGAAATTGTCGATCATCGCTTTCCAGTTGCAATCGACGCTGACCGTCTGGTCCTCGAGCAAATCCATTTTTGCGATCTGATAGGGGGCGGCGCGCTCGACCATATTGCCGAGAAAGGCGGACAGGGGCGCGGCGTCCGGATCCATATTGATGAAGACGAAGCCCTGCCAGGTTTCCAGCCGGACCGGCTTGAGTCGCAGGCGATCGACGGGCAGGCCTTCGGTAAAGCTACCCGGATCGGGCGCGCCGCGCAGGTTGCCATCAAGATTGAAACACCATGCATGATAGGGGCAAGTGATCAGCGGCGTGCTGCTTACGCCCTCTTCCAGCAGCCGCGTGCCGCGATGGGTGCAGGCGTTGTGATAGGCGTATAGCGCGCCGTCGGCCGCGCGGGATATGATGACCGAGTCATGGCCGATGTCGAACGTGACGATGCTCTTTGGCTTTTGCAAATCGCTTTCCAGCGCCGCCAGCAGCCATGTCTTGCGCCAAACAAGATCGGTCTCGACGCGGGCGTGGCGCGGATCATGATAGCGATCACCGTCAATTGGCACGGAAGCCACTTCTGTGTCGCTGATCATCTTGCCGTCTCCCAACGTTATTTTTTGTCAGGGTAAGCCTTTGGCGATGGCCAGGGCAGTAGCAATTTTAGCAGCTTTTTCCGGCCGCGGAAGACCATGGAGCAAGGCAATCGTGCAGATGGTCAGCGAACCGGACGCCGCCCGGGCAGCATCCGGAGCAGCGTATTATCCTTCACCACATAGTGATGGAACAGGGCCGCCAGCGCATGCAGGCCGATCAGGAAATAGCCGATCGTGCCGATCGTCTCGTGGATTTCCTCGACCTGCCCCGCCAGCGCCTTGTCCGGTGCAACCAGCGCCGGGAGTTCCAGCCCGAAGAAGGGAATAGACTTGTCGGCGGAACTGAGGATCAGCCAGCCCAGTACCGGCATCGCCAACATAAAAATATAAAGCGCAAAATGCGTCAGTTTGGCGAGCAGCATCTGCCACGCTGGCGGTTCCGGCTTGATCGGCGGCTTGGCAGAGACAAACCGGGCGACGATCCGGATGATCACCAGCGCCAGCACCGACAGACCGAGCATGAAATGCCACATCTTAAGGCCTTCGCGCAGGTCGCTGCCCCGGGGAAATGATTCGCGCAACAGGATGCAGCTATAGACTGCCGTGATCAGCAGCAGCATCGCCCAGTGAAGAAAAATCGAAAGGCGGGAATAGCGCGCATGGGCTTGGCTGGCAGTCATATCTGTTCTCGTTTCTGTCGCGGTTGATCATAATGATTCTCTGGCCGGACCGCATCCCGCGATTGCAGGTGCTGGATCGCCTTGACCATCGGTTCAATGCTGGATTTGTCCATGAAGTCAAAGCCCTTCAGCTCTTCTCGACCTGCACCCCGGTCGGGGTTTGTCAGGCCGCCGATGACAAGCATGATGCGGTCAAACCAGGACAGGTCTTTGGGATTTTGCCGGCCACGGAGGGGAAAATGGTGCATCCGCTGAATCAGCGCCTGGGGCAGGCTGTTGGCGATCCAGCCGTCGAGCTTTGGCCCCGCCGGCGCGCCTGCAACGGTGAAAAAAACGACTGGCCTGGTTTCGATAGATGGCATTTTCTCCATGACCCAGTTGCGGATCGGGAGCTTGTGGTAAATTACCGGGCAACCGATGACGACAAAGTCATAAGCGGAGGGATCTGCGTCGGTCTTGTTCACGTCAAACGCTGGAATATTGGTCGCCGCGGAAATCCACTCGGCATATTGCGCCGTGCTGCCATATCGGGTTGCGTAGAATATCACGCCGTTCATTATCGACCGCCTCCTCGCATCATACTGCAGATATGCTGCAATTACGCAATTAAGGTCAATTACGGTGACGTCCGATTGGGATGTCCAGAGACGTGCGGCGACAGAGCACCAAATCCCCAGCGCAGGGACAAATTAGCCCACTGTAACCATGATCAATGATCGAGACGTCGATCAAGCAATCACAGAAACTCCTGCAGCGTCTCCACAAACAGCTTGAACTGGTCATGGTGCAGCCAGTGGCCGGCCTGCTGGAATTCTTTCACCGTCACATTGTCGCCGAAATATTTCATCCGGCCGTCTTTCTCCGGATTGCTGGCCCAGCTGTCGGCGCCATAATGGAGCTGGGTCGGGCAGCTGATATTGCCCCACAGTTCGTGGATCGCGTCCTGCGAAAGATCGATACTATCCCAGTGCTGCACATAGGGATCGAACTTCCAGCTATAACTGCCGTCCTCGTTGCGGATCACCGCGTGGGTGGTCAGATGGCGGGCCTGTTCGTCGGAGAGATGCTGATTGGCATCCTGCATCCGGTGCAACGCGTCTTCGAAACTGGGATAGCGTTTGACCTGGCGGCCGGCGGCCTTGCGGTTTTCCTCGATTGAATTGCGCACCCGCTGCAACTGGCCGACCTTGTCCCGTTCGGCCAGCATTTCGGGGCTGGGACCGAGGCCTTCGATCGCCACCAGCTTGCGCACCGTGTCGGGATAGAGGCCGGTATAGCGCAGCGCGATATTGCCGCCCATGCTGTGCGCGACAATGGTGACCGGCGACAGGTCGAGCTGATGGATCAGCTGCGCCAGATCGGTGACCATCGCCATATTGGCATAATTGCCGTCGGTGCTCCACTGGCTGTCGCCGTGGCCGCGCACGTCGGGGCAGATGATATGCCAGTCATCGCGCAACGCCTGCGCTGTCCAGTCCCAGTTGCGGCAATGGTCCTTGCCGCCGTGCAGCAGGATCAGCGGCGGCTTGTCCTCATTGCCCCAGTCGGCATAATGCAGCTTGAGCCGTTGGGAGAAATAGCTGTGCGAGGCGGGGCCGTTCAGGGTCATCGATATTTCCATCGCGAAAGGGAGATTTGATTCCCATCTCTAAAGAGGGCGGCGGGGTTCGACAAGCGTCTGTCAAAGCGGCCGGCGACAATCATCATTTCCCGACGAAAAGCCGGAGCAGGAAGCGGTGATCCGATTCCCGCTTTACAAACCATCCATATATCGACATATACAGATATATGGATTCGATTAAAGCAATAGAGGCGCTCGGTGCGCTCGCGCAAAATACCCGGCTGGATGTGTTTAGGCTGCTGGTGCGTCACGAACCGACGGGCCTGCCAGCGGGGGAGATCGCCAAGCGGCTGGACGTTCCTCAGAACACAATGTCCTCGCATTTGTCGATCCTGTCGCGCGCGGGCCTGGTTTCTTCAAAGCGCGACAGTCGGCTGATAATCTACCGCGCCAATCTCGCGGCGATGAACGGTCTGATCGCCTTCCTGCTGGAAAATTGCTGTTCCGGTGACGACTGCGCCCCCATCACCAACCAACTTGAAAGGCTCTGCCAATGAAACGGATGCATATTCATGTCGGCGTCGACAATCTCGATGCCTCGATCAAATTCTATTCAACCCTGTTTGACGCCGAGCCGACGGTGACCAAAGATGATTATGCCAAATGGATGCTCGATGATCCGCGGGTGAATTTTGCCATCTCGTCGGAAAATCACGCGGCCAAGGGCATCGAACATCTCGGCATCCAGGCCGAAAATCCGGATGAATTGCAGCAGGTCTTCACCCGTCTGCGCAAGGCCGATGCACCCGTTCTGGAAGAGGGCCAGACCACCTGCTGCTATGCCCAGTCGGAAAAGAGCTGGATCGCCGATCCCGACGGGGTTGTGTGGGAAGCTTTCTACACCGACGGTGAATCCGTCGTCTATGGCGATTCGCCCGAACTTTCCGCCGTGTCGCGAAATGCTGCCGAAACCAGCTGCTGCGCGCCTTCGAAGGCCGCGCTGTCATGAGCGGCCGGGTCTATAACGCGCTGTTTCTCTGCACCGGCAATTCCGCCCGTTCGATATTGGCGGAAGCGATATTGCAGCGCGAAGGCGAAGGACGGTTCAATGCCCTGAGTGCGGGCAGCAATCCGGCCGGACAGGTCCATCCCTATGCGCTCGATTTGCTCGAAACCATGGGGCATCCCGTGGCCGGGCTGCGCTCCAAGAACTGGGACGAATTTGCGGGAGCGGATGCGCCAGATCTCGATTTTGTCTTTACCGTCTGCGACAATGCCGCTGGCGAGACCTGCCCGGTCTGGCCGGGACAGCCGATGACTGCCCATTGGGGCATAGCCGATCCCGCCGCGGCAACCGGCAGCGAGGCCGAGAAGCGCGCCGCCTTTACCGAAGCCTATCGGATGATGTTCAACCGGATCAGCCTGTTTCTGGCCTTGCCGCTGGAGAGCATCGACCAAATGAGCCTGCAGAACCGGCTCAGGGAAATCGGCGCGGAAAAAGTCGGAGTTTGAGACATGGCAACGCAACCGCTTGACGCGCCGAACGATGCCGGGCTCGGCCTGTTTGAAAAATGGCTGTCGGTCTGGGTCGGGGCCGCGATATTGCTGGGCATATTGATCGGCAATATCGCGCCCGATGCGGTCGCCATTCTAGCCCGGCTGGAATATGCCTCGGTCAATCTGGTGGTGGCGGTGCTGATCTGGGCGATGATCTATCCGATGATGGTCGGCGTCGATTTTGCCAGCCTCAAGCTTATAGGCGAAAAGCCCAAGGGGCTGTTCATCACCATCGTCGTCAACTGGCTGATCAAGCCGTTCACCATGGCGGCGCTGGCGGTATTATTCTTCCAATATATTTACTCGGGGCTGATTTCGGCCGACGATGCGCAGCAATATATCGCAGGCCTGATCCTGCTCGGCGCTGCGCCCTGCACGGCGATGGTCTTTGTCTGGTCGCAAATGACCAAGGGCGATCCCGCCTATACGCTGGTGCAGGTCTCGGTGAATGACATCATCATGATTTTCGCCTTTGCGCCGATTGTCGCGCTGTTGCTCGGTGTCACGGATATCGCGGTGCCCTGGGAAACGCTGCTGCTGTCGGTGCTGCTCTACGTCGTGATCCCGCTGGTTGCCGGCGCGTTGACCCGCCGGACCTTGCTGGCCCAGTCCAGCGACGGCGAGGCCGCCGTCACCGCCTTTACCGGACGGGTGAAACCGCTGTCTGTGCTGGGACTGTTGTTCACGGTTGTGCTGCTATTTGCCTTTCAGGCGCAAACGATAGTGACCCAGCCGTTGCTGATCGCGCTGATCGCCGTGCCGATCATCATCCAGAGCTATGGCATATTCTTCCTTACCTATGCCGCCGCCTGGGCCTGGAAAGTGCCACATAATGTCGCGGCGCCCTGCGCCCTGATCGGCACCTCCAATTTCTTCGAACTGGCCGTGGCTGTGGCAATCGGCGTGTTCGGACTGGGCAGCGGAGCGGCGCTCGCCACCGTGGTCGGCGTATTGGTGGAAGTCCCGGTGATGCTGTCGCTGGTCGCCTTTGCCAACCGTACAAGACCCGGATTTACGCCGTCCTAGTACAGTAGAATTTCAGACGGCGGCTAATCCGCGAATTGTGCAGGAATGTCCGCATTGCCTGTGTCGAGCAGCGGGATTTTGCCTTCCGGCAGATCGGTATAAGCCTTTGTCCAGCGGGCCACCCAGTCGGGGTCTTTTACCTTGCCGGGGTGATAGCCGGGTACCAGCGACCGCAACATGGCCGGGGAAGTCTTGACCAGAAAACGCATGACCATGGCCCAGAGGCGGAGCCGACTGGCCGGACTGTTCCACAAGCCGTCGCGCTTCAACATGCGCCTGTAACTCTTGCGGCTCGACCATGCCACATGCCAGCTGGCGTAAATCAGGCCCCAGGCGCGCGGCCAATATTGGCCATATAGATCCTGGTAGAGATCATAGGCGACATTCTTGTGCTCGGTCTCTTCCACCATATGCCAAAGGATGAGTGACGCGACGGAAGGATCGGCATTTTTGAACAGGTCGCGCCGCTCCCCGATCAACCATTCGGTAATGCCCATGGTCATTGTTTCAAAGCCGGCAGTATAGGCCAGGCGCCATCTCGGACTCTTTGACTGGAACCGTTTATAGTCCGCTGCCATCTCGTCCTCAACTTCTGCCAGTTCGGGATAATGTCGCTTCAATATTTCATTGTAGCGGCGGTGGTTTTGAAAATGATTGCCCTCCTGCGCGATAAAGCCGTGGACATCCTTTTTCAGCTGCCCATTGCTCGCCATTTTCAGCGCCTGCCTGACCGTCTTGATCAGAAAAGGCTCGAGATAGGGCATGGTCAGCGAAGCGCCGTTGGCCATGTGGCTCCATTCCCGACGATTCGGATGCCATGCCGGATTGATATTCTCGTCAAAGGCGAAGGGAATGGCGCGAACGATAATTCCCCCTTGCTGCGGCACCACTTTTGTCGCCGCGTTCATGCGCCCGAATCCAGCGATTTATATTTCTTCCATGCGCCCCAGGCCAGCAGGCCGAAGCCGATGTGCACGGCAAGGATTGGCGGCCAGCCGAGCAGATAGATGATATTGTTGATCGTCACATCGCCGCCAAAAGGACCCCCGCCGAATTCCAGACCTCTTGTGCTGAATATGGCATTTGCAATGGCGGGCAGGGTGAACAGCCATGCATATGTCAGCGAGGACCAGAATAGCCAGGTCTGGCCCTTGGTTCCGAGTTGAACAAAGGGCGCGGCAGCGGCCAGCGCGATCAGGATCAATCCGTTGGTGATCCCTTCGAGATGGGCCATATTCCAGGCGCGCCGATCACCGCCGATCTCGACCGGAATGTCGGTAAAGAGCGGCCAAAGGTCGAGCGCGCCCAGCAGGAAAAAGAAATAGAGCCAGCCGCTCAGTGCGGCAGATACCAGCAATCCCGCTCCGTTCAATACCAGCAAGGCGCGTCGTTTATCGCTCAGCATTTTTCATGTCCCCATGCTTATCGGAATGATATTGGTTGTCCCGGACAGCGCATCGGGATGCAGCTTTTCCAGTGCCTTTGTGCACCAGTCCATCCATTCATGTTCCCATCGGATGCCAACGTCGAGCGCAAGCTGCCGGCCCAGATCTCCGAGGGAATTCCCGTCTTCCAGTAATTTCTGTTTCACCAGATATTCGGCATAGCGGTCCTGATGCCGCTCCAGTCGCAGCAGCAGATTGCGGCGCAGCGCGTCCAGATCGATCGATTCGATACCATAGAGCTGAACCAGAAAATCGTCTTTCAGCACTTGCGGTTCGGAGGGTTCGCGGGACCATTGGAGCAATGCTGTCCGGCCGGCATCGGTAATCGTGAAGACGATGCGATTGGGTTTGCCGGACTGGGGGACCTCTTCGGCCAGGGCCAGATCATTGTCCTTCAGCTTTCCCAGTTCCCGGTAGATTTGGGAATGTCGCGCACGCCAGAAAAAGCCGGTGTTTTCATCAAATTGCTTGGCAATATCATAACCGGATTTTGGCCCGTCAGAAAGACAGACCAGAATTGCATATTTCAGGGACATCAGGCCTCTCCCATATTCCACTAGTTTCATATATATGACATAAGTTGAATATTAGTCAATAAAGTGATTGAGGTACGCGGCTTGGACTTGATGCCATGCGCGTCTCGGTACCTGTCTTCTGATCGCCACAACTCGCATCGGCGAAAATCCGGCCTTTCTGCTTAATTTCTAATTATCGTTTGACAGGTTGCATCCATGCCTCTTAATTAAGAATGAGAATCATTCGCATTATCATTAAACAGGGGCACAATTCATGAGACCGAACTTCCGTCATCGGGGAGCCGCATTTACATGCAGTTTTCTGGCATTAGGCTTTTCCCAGGCGGCGATGGCCGCGGGTGACGATGCTTCCGGTTTCGCGGATGACAACACGATCACGGTCACGGCGACCCGCTCTCCGGTCGAGGTAGAAGATGCTCCCGCCACAGTCACCGTTATCGACCAGGAACAGATGGCCGACGAAATGGCGACCGATGTCCGCGATATCGTGCGGTTCGAACCGGGTGTCACGGTGCGCCGCGCTCCCGCGCGCTTCGGTGCGGCTCTCGGCACGACGGGCCGGGCCGGCAACGAGGATTTCAATATCCGCGGCATTGGCGGCAACCGGGTGCTCATTCAGGTCGACGGCATCCGTTCTCCCCAGGGCTATACTTTCGGCGCGCAGGAAGTCGGGCGCGGCAATGCGACCGACGTCGGCCTGATCAAGTCGGTCGAAATCCTGCGCGGCCCCGCTTCGGCGCTCTACGGCAGCGACGGCCTGTCCGGCGCGGTCAGCTTCATCACTTCCGACCCCGTGGACTTCATCAGCGAGGGCAACAGCTTTGGCGGCTTTGCCCGGGCGCAATATAGTTCCGAGGATCAGGAATTTTCCGAGACCATAGCGCTGGCCGGACAGACCGGCGATTTTTCGGCGATGCTGGCCTATTCGCGGCGGGATTTCCAAGAGCTGGACAACAAG
>JBALUX010000109.1:0-9931 GCA_036963725.1 Parasphingorhabdus sp.
CGGCTCATACCAAATTTGGGTCGCTTTGAATTTTTGGCAACTGGTAAAGCGATAAAAGCCGAAAGACCGATTATCGTTCGGCGTGGTTTCGATCCAAAAAAATTGGAAGCGAGTTTAGCGGTTAGAGGTAAGCCACGCGCGAAAACTGAACCCGCGGCGGAAGAAGTCGTCGCCGAAGGGACTGTTCCCCCCCAAATCCGATCAACATAATTTCTTAGCTAATCGCTCTTTCCTACACCCACCCCAATCCTCTATCTTCCCCACCAGTCCTTCGATGCGCGGACAGGCTCTTTGACAATCTGGATAAGCGGAAGACCCTGCCGCGCGCGCACGGATCAGGTGCATTGGATTGCGCTGCGATTTCAAAGGTTACACTAGGCGCAAGGTTGCTGCCCGACAAAGTCAGGGAATCTGCGGCTTTGTGGCAAAAGTCGCAGAAAACAAAAGCAGACGTCTGTGTAAAGTTTGCGGCGCGCCCCGAAAATGGTCAGGCTCGCACAGAGCCACAAAGCCGCGAAGAGTTTAAAGAAGCCGTGCAATCGCTTTGCGGCTTCGTGTCTTCGCGCGAGTCCAATAAACGCCCCGATCAAAGGGACTGCACGTTTATTCGCGCAGCACCCAAAGCAGGCTGTCCTACACCCGACCCTATGACCTAGTCTCTCGCAATGCAGTCGAGTCACATGCCCCGATTATTTCCGGTAATCCAGCGGCGGATCGCGATCGCCGAGCAGCGACTTATATTGATAATCCGGCCCCCGCGCCTTGTCGAATTCGGCCTTGGCCTCGGCGCGCAGCTCCGGGTTGGTGTAGAGTTCGATTGCCGCCAGCGTCAGCGTCTTGGCCGCGACCTGGGTGCCCTTGAAGCCGATCGACATACCGCTCGCTGCAGAAGATTGCCAGCTATGCGCCGAGGTGCCCGGAACCCATGTCGCGGTGCGCAGACCGACGGTTGGCGTGGCATAAGAAACATCGCCAACATCAGTCGATCCGTAGCCCAGCGATACGTCATAAGGCTGGACCTCTTCCTGACTACCAAGCGGCAGCCCGGGTTTTGCAAAGCTGGCATAGATGCCTTCGGCAAATTGCTGCTCAGCAGGCGTATAGGTGACGCCGCCGACCTGTCGCAATTTGGCGTCCATCATCTTCGCCAGCGGCTCGTTGACCAGCAGCGGATTATTGCCGTGGATCACTTCCCAGTCGACTTTGGTGCCGGTACCCATCGCCGCGCCGCGCGCTGCATCCTCGAGCCGCGCCCAGATCGCATCAACCTCGGCCGGATCGGGGTGGCGGACATAATAAAAGACTTCGGCAAAGTCGGGTACGACATTAGGCGCGGTGCCGCCTTCGGTGATGACATAATGGATCCGGCTTTGCTGCGGGATATGCTCGCGCATCATGTTGATCATCATGTTGAAGGATTCAACGCCATCGAGCGCCGAGCGGGCCTTTTCCGGGGCGCCGGCGGCGTGGGCGGAAACGCCGCGGAAACGGAATTTGGCCGAGCGGTTGGCCAGCGTGGTGCGGGCAGCGGCCGAGTTTTCGTCAGCGGCATGCCAGTGCAGCGCGATATCAACGTCGTTGAACAGGCCGGCGCGGACCATATAGACCTTGCCGCTGCCGCCTTCTTCGGCCGGTGTGCCATAGAGCCGCACGCGTCCCGGCGTGCCGCTCTGCTTCAGCCATTTGCTGATTGCAATCGCGGCTTCCAGCGATCCGGCGGCGAACAGATTGTGGCCGCAGGCATGGGCAGCGCCCTTGCCCTCGATCGGGGTGCGGGTGGCGACTGCATCCTGGTTGATGCCTGGCAGCGCGTCATATTCCGCCAATATCGCGATCACCGGACCGCCTGTGCCAAATTCGGCGGTGAAGGCAGTCGGGATGTCGGCGACACCGGAGCTGATCTTGAATCCATTGGCTTGCAGCGTCTGTTTGAGCAGATCGCTGGATTTCTGCTCCTGATAGCCGAGTTCCGCCCATTCCCACAGCTGCCGTGCCGTCTTTGCGGATTCTCCGGAACGGGCATCAATCAGGGCCGATATTTCCGCCATCGTGTCATTTTGCTGGGCCTGCGTCGCTGCAGGAAGAGTCGCAAGGGCGAGCGTTACGGCATATCGGATCATGAAAACCTCATAAGACTAACAAATTGGGTAGAGGATTGCACAAGCGGCAAGAGGGGGCAACAGGCTTGTGGTTCCACTTTTTGCACGTGTTTTCCGGTCAATTGCAAAAATGCAACTCGCAGGTGCAGCATTTCATATTGCAACTTAATATCGCTCGGTCATAGTCGCGCCACAATTTTGAAACCAAATGGAGTAACACCATGCGTAAACTAACCTCCCTGATCCTCGCGGCAACCGCGCTGTCTTTCACCGTTCCTGCCGCTTCCGCTGCCGAAGCTGAGCGCAACGACCGTCTGTTCGATGCCACCGGTGCCAGCGTCGCCAAGGTGAACCGGGTACTGGACTCCGGCGATCTTCTGGTCATCTACAAGGGCAAAGTACGGCGGATCGAAGCTTCGACCCTGTCCAACAGCGACGGCAAGCTAGTCACCAGCCTGACCAAGACGGAAATCCGTCGCCTCGACTAGGCACATCGTTGCTACATATAAATCAGCAGTGACCATCGCTGCAAAAGAAAGCCGGTGCTTCCCCTCAAGCGCCGGCTTTTTTGATGTCCCTAGCGGCGAGCAGATCTTCCGGACGGTTGATGTTGATGAACGGTTTCGGGTTGGGCCAAGTCACTGATATTGCGTTGGTTTCTCGAGCGAGCCATTGCAGCGACGGTGCTCGCTCGCCGAGTTGACAGGTGGCCCGGACGGCATTGACGATATCGCAGCGCCAGTAGGCAAAGGTCGGATGGACGCGCTGCTGGTCGCGCGCCACGGCGCAGTTGCCGCTCGCCGATAGCCGTTCGATCAGGTCCACGGGTGCATATGGCGCGTCGACCGGGACCGTGACAAAGCCTTTGATAGCGGGCCGCATCTCCCGCAGACCGGCAGCGACGGAGAAGATGCCGCCAACCGGACCATCCGGCGCATCCGGGTCATCGTTGGTGATTGACAGCCCGGTCCCGTAATCCTGTCGCCCCGAAAGCAATATCCGGTCCGCCATGCCGGCATATCTGCCGACCAGTCTGTCGATCAGGCGTTGTCCTTCAAAGCTGATGACCGCCTTGTCGCTGCCCATGCGGGTCGACTGGCCGCCGGCAAGAATGACCAGGCAGGAGGGCGGGGACGTGATCATATGTGTGTATCGGTGTGAAGCATGCCGCTTCAATCTGGACTCAGCCGCCCACTCTGTCCAGCAATTCCCCGATCAGGTCTCTGGGTTCCGTATCGACCGGACGTTCCTGAACGGCGGATTGGGCAAGCTCCGCTTTCAGGCTGCGGTCAAACAGCGGACGACTGGAGCGTCGGCTGCTATGTCTGGGTGTGGAAGAGGCCCATTGCCGCTCGGCCTTTTTACTCGGTTTCGCGGGATAGATGAAGCCATTGACAGGAAAGGCCGTGGTGCCAAGCTTGCCGATCGGCGCATACCAGATGCGGACCTTGCTCCAGTCATTGTCCTCCGAGACATCCTTGGCCTTGACGCGGCGCTCGATCTGGCCGCGCCGGCCGTTGATCGGTGACCAGTTGGCATGGCTAATCAGGATCGTGCGGTCGTCGACAATTTCGCGGACCACCGCAACATGTCCCAGCCGCATCGAGCCATGGCTGGGCAGGGACAGGACTGCACCCTCTGCGGGCATCGTTCCGCGTTGATAGGTGCCGTCCGCCTGATCCCACCAGCTATGGGCATCGCCATAGATTGTTATGCCGCTGAGCTCGCGGGCGAAAGGAACGCATTGCAGATAATCATTCGCCTGTGCCGGCGCGGGCATCATGATCGCCTGCAATACCAGCAGGATCGGAACGATCGCGTTGCGAAGCGTAATTAGAATGGTTTTGAGAGCCGTTGCGTTCATCCCGACGGGCATAGAGGTCTGACGGAAAGTCTAAGCTAATGATCATCGTGAATCACTCGTAAACCATATTCCATCCGCTCGGAATTCTATCTTGGGGTGACAGTGCCGTCCGAGACCTCGAAATGCAGCGCGTCTTCCGGTATGTCCCGGAACAGCTCCGGTTCTGTACCAGTCAGCCAGACCTGCCCACCACGCTCTGCCAGCTTGCCGAACAAGGCTGCTCTGCGCTGTGGATCAAGATGGGCTGCGACTTCATCGAGCAGTAATATCGGCCGGCATTCGCGCCGCTCGGCAATCAGATCCGCGTGCGCCAGGATGATCGAGAAGAGCAACGCCTTTTGTTCGCCGGTCGAGCATTTGTCGGCTGGCTGCTGTTTCGCCGAATGAAAGACGTTGAGGTCGGTCCGATGAGGCCCTCTTATGGTTCGGCCGGCTGCGCGGTCGGCGGACCGGTTTTGTTGTAGCATCTGGTGGAGTTGCTGCTCACTGTGCAATTGCCCGTCCGCGAGTTCTACCGCCGGTGTTGCGAATATCCGGTTGTCTGATTGCCGGAGCCGTTGGTTCAGTGCGGATACCATGCGGTTGCGGGCCTCTGCGACGAGCGAGCCGAATTGTGCCAGCTGCGTATCCAGACCGTCGATCCAGTCCTTGTCCGCCGGATATGCATCCGCGAGCAATCTGTTGCGCTCGCGCCGGGCGGCTTCATAGCGTGCGCTGTTCCGGGCATGGGCGGGCTCCAGCGCGGTCACGAGCCGGTCGAGAAAGTTGCGGCGCCCTGACGCACCCTCGGTAAAAAGCCGATCCATTGCGGGCGTCAGCCACAATATCGAAAGCCATTCCCCCAAATCGTTGGTCGGGACCGCTGCCTCGTTGATACGGGTTTTTCGCCGTTCGGGCGCATCTACGCTGGTACCGCTGCCGAGATGAATATCATCAAGTTGCGCGGCGACGGCGAAATCGCCGGGGCCATTCTGGCTAGCGATATCGCGGAGCGAAGCGCGACGGAGGCCACGGCCTGGCGCGAGCAGCGACACTGCTTCCAGTATATTGGTTTTGCCTGCACCGTTTGCACCGCTGAACACCATGAAGCCGGGCGCGGCATTCAGACGCAGTTCCGGATAGTTGCGAAAGTTGTGCAGAGTGAGCTGTGACAAGGTCATGACTGAGCTGGTCACTAGCTTTCGGCAACTGTGATGAGAAGCAAATTCGGCGGGAGTATGTGTTCCATCCGGCCCGAGGAAAGCGTTGGCTAATATTTGGGGAAAAATACCAAATATAGGTTTTAGACAACTCTCCGGGAGGCATCAAATTCGTGTAACCTATTGAAATATATGAAAAGCCATAAAATGGCACGGGTCATGCAATGTGTCAGGCATCTTCGCAACGATGCGAAAACAGTTTCAAGCCGAAAGGAAATCAAAATGTTCTCGAATGTCTCCAACAACATCTCCGCCGCCGTAGCCGCCATCTTCTCTGCCGCCATTTTTGTTGGTGCAAGTGTTGGCCCAGCCGTCAGCAACGCGGCTTCGGTCGTCGCTTAAACCCAATTCAATCCAAGAAAGTACAGCTCATGTCACTCAATTTTCAGAATTCTTTCTCCGCTGCTTTTGCCGCAGCCGTTTCAGCAGCCCTGTTTGTCGGTGCCAGCATTTTGCCCGCCATCAACAATGCACCATCGGCGGTGATCTGATGGCCAGCGAACACAAGAGCTCAGAATCTACATCCGGCAGTTGGCCGGAACCCGTTTCATCCAGAAAAGGCAGCAAGCAACCCATGAAAAATAAACTGAAACTCGACAAAGCCAATGGCAAGCTGATGGGCGTCTGCTCCGGGCTAGCCAACTGGAGCGGAATGGACGCCAATCTGTTGCGCATCATATTCGTTCTCGCAACGATATTTGGCTTCGGTTCCGCAATTATAATCTATCTGGCGATCGGTCTGATTGTCGACTGATCTCAACAACAGCTCGTCACTAGATGATATAACATACGGAAAATATTGTATAAAGATCATAGACCGCTCTGACTAATCCGTGTAATCGTAAATTTGTACATTTGCATTGCAATAGTCGGAGCGCCGATGTCCGCAGGTCATCATCACAATCACGGCCATGTTGTCCATAGCCATCACGACCGCCACGGCGCGCATGGTCATATGCCGACCAATTTCAGCCGTGCCTTCGCGCTCGGAATTTCCCTCAACATCATATATATCATCGTTGAGGTCATATTCGGTCTGCTCGCCGGATCCATGGCCCTACTGGCTGACGCCGGTCATAATCTTTCCGATGTTCTCGGGCTGGCCGTTGCCTGGGCTGGCGCGGAACTGTCCAAACGACCGCCCAGCAAACGATTTACGTACGGTCTCGGCGGATCATCGATTCTGGCTGCTTTGCTCAACGGGCTTTTTCTGCTGGTCGCTTGCGGCGCCATCGCCTGGGAGGCGATTGAACGATTCAGCGCGCCCAGCCCGATCGCATCGACCACCGTCATCATTGTCGCCTCGCTCGGCATTGTCATCAATTTCGGCACTGCCATGCTTTTCGTGAGCGGACAGAAAGAAGACATCAATATTCGCGGCGCCTTTCTGCATATGATGGCCGATGCCGGTGTGTCGGCGGGCGTGGTAATTGGCGGCATCGCGATCTATTTCAGCGGTCTGAACTGGATTGATCCGTTGATCAGCCTGCTGATCGTTGCGTTGATCTTCTGGAGCACATGGGGGTTGTTGTCCGAAGCCGTGCGCATGTCACTGGCGGGCGTGCCGCGGGATATCGATGTCGAAGAGGTGATGGCATATCTTGCTTCATTGCCTGGAGTCCAGACCGTGCACGATCTGCATATATGGCCGATGAGCACGAGCGAGACGGCGATGACAGCCCATCTGGTCCTGCCAGAGGGACATCCGGGTAAAGGTTTTCTGGCCTCCGTTCAGAAGGAACTGAACACGCTATTCTCCATTCACCATATCACCATCCAGATCGAACTCGAAGATGAAGAAGCTGATCTGTGCCAGACGGATTGTAGCGGCCAAAACTGAGGCGAGCCCGAATTTCTGTTACAGGCAAGCGCGGCATCAAGCGACATGGGCGATTGCACCAACGGACATCTTTCGTTGCGCAGCCGGAAAATAGACTTATGGTCTTCTGACAAACGCGGCGCTCAATCCCGCGAGAGGGAGGATGCGTGCACGACGAGATTAAACCGAACTGGCTGTCGGAAATTGTTCGTCGATTTTCTGTCTTCATGTTTACGATAAACGGATGGTCTGCCGTTCAGGAAAATCCGCCACCAAGAAAAGCCGTCATCATTGCTGCGCCCCACACCAGCAATTGGGACTTTCTCTATTTTTTCGGGTTGATCAACAAGTTGAAGATCAAATCCTACTGGATCGGAAAAGACACATTATTCAAACCACCTTGGGGCGATATGATGCGTCGCTTGGGCGGTATCCCGGTGAACAGGTCAAAATCGCAAAATATGGTCGACGCTATGGTCAAAGAATTTGACCGGCGCGATGATTTTCTGCTGACGATCCCGCCCGAGGGCACGCGCGGTAGCGTGAAGGAGTGGCGGACGGGTTTTTATTATATCGCGCTCAAGGCGAAAGTGCCTTTGATAATCGGTTTGATGGACTATTCGAAACGCACCGGCGGATTGGGGCCATCCTTCATGCCTTCCGGAAACTACAAGGATGACATGCAGAAGCTCAGCGACTTCTATTATAGCGTGACACCTAAATATCCCGACAAAGCGATGCGCGATATTGTGTCGACCGAACCCGGATCGGCCGGTGACAAACATGATAAAGGAGAGTCCCGTTGAACGTGCTCGCAGCCCTCGGACTGAATTTCGGCTTGTTGGTCGCCATCATGATCATCCTGTGGTTGATTTCCATCCGTATCCGGGACGTATCCTTCATCGACGCCTTCTGGGCCTATGGCATGGCCGTTATGGCCAGCGCGTCTTTCATGCAGACCGAAAACCCCGGATCACTGGCTTATACGATCTGGGCACTCACTGCGCTCTGGGGTATCAGGCTGGGAACACATCTGTTCCTGCGCTGGCGCAAGGAGGGCGTCGATCCTCGCTATAGAAAGATCATGGGTCGCGCGATCGAGAAGCAGGGCATGAGCTTTGCCAAAGCAGCTCTGCTCAAGGCCTGGGCGATGCAAATTCCGTTGTTATTCATCGTCTGCCTACCGGCACAACTCGGTATATTGCTGGCGGGCACCGATAGTCTATCCGCTGTCTCCATCATAGGCGCTGTGATTGCGGTGATCGGCATTGGCTTTGAAACCATTGGCGACATGCAGCTCAAGGCTTTCAAGGCCAATCCCGCCAGCAAAGGCAAGGTGCTGGACAGCGGATTGTGGAAATATACCCGGCATCCCAATTATTTTGGAGATTTCTGTGCCTGGTGGGGGATCTGGCTGGTCGCGGCACCGATGGGCTGGCCTGTCTGGTTAGCCGCAGTCGGCCCGTTGTTCCTGAGCTTCACGTTGATGAAATGGAGCGGCGCACCGTTGCTGGAGAAAAGCCTGAAACAGAACCGGCCGGACTATGTGCAATATATTGAACGGACCTCCGGATTTTTCCCGATGCCGCCAAAGAAATAATCGGACTAAGCGGCTTCTTTGAGCAGCTTGTTTTCGATAATATTGGCAAAGACTTCGGTTTCCTGAGCGCCGGGCACCATGAACTTCTTGTTGAAGATGAAGGCCGGTACGCCGGTGATGAAACGGTCTTGCCACTCGGCTTCCGTCGCCCGTACTTCTTCTGCAAAGAGGTTGGTGCTGAGCAGATCACGGGCGCGCTTTTCATCCAGACCGACCGACGCCGCGACCGAGACCAGCGTTTCATGATCGCTGACGTCCTCGCCATCGGTGAAATGCGCTTTGAACAAAGCCAGTTTCAGAGCGGTCTGCTTGCCGGTGTCTCCGGCCCAGTGGAGCAGGCGGTGCGCATCAAATGTATTCACCATCCGCATCTTGTCACCATAGCTGAATTCAAAATCCAGCTCGCTACCGGCGTTACGCAGGCGCTCTCTATTGGCTTTGCTTTGTTCGGGCGTAGCGCCATATTTCTGCGCCATATGCTCGCCGATGTCCTGGCCTTCCGGCGGCATGGATGGGTTCAGCTCGAAGGCGTGCCAGGCCAGTTCAAAGCGGGCCTTGCCTTCAAACTGGGCCATTGCTTTTTCAAGCTTTTTATAACCGATGATGCACCATGGGCACACGACATCCGAAACTATATCGACGGTGATAACGGGTGTTTCGGACATGGTGTTTTCCTTGGTTGTATCAGGCTTTCTCAAGCGTGCATTGCAACGGATGCTCGTTCTTGCGCGCGAAATCCATCACCTGCGTGACCTTTGTTTCCGCTACTTCGTAGCTGAACGTGCCGCAGACGCCGACGCCCTTCTGGTGGACATGCAACATGACGCGGGTGGCTTCATCGATGTCCATGTTGAAAAACCGCTTTAACACCAGCACGACAAATTCCATTGGCGTATAGTCGTCGTTGAGAATGAGGACTTTATAGGGGCTGGGCTTTTTGGTCTTGGCTCTGGTCTTGGTTGCGATGCCGAGATTTGTATCGTCATCGTCGTTACCGGAGCCTTTGTCCGCATCGTCGCCCATGACCGGCCGGTTGCCAGCAGGGATCTGCCGATTGAATGTATCGAAGGGGGAAAGAATCTGCTGGTTCATCATTAGCCTCAGGATATGGTATTTTTACCCTCGAGGGCAAGTGGCGGATTGATAGTTTCGAAAGCTTTTGCGGTGACCCGTGTCAATAATGCACAAATAAAAAGGGCCGCTCCAGAGGAACGGCCCTTTTTGATCGGTTGAAAAAGCGGCTTAAGCGGCTGCTTTCAGTTCCTTGCGGATTTCGCTGACGCGATCAGCAATCGGCTGATAGGCTTTGCCAGCGAGCTTGACGACTGCATCGGCGTTGTTCGAAGTCTG
>JBALUX010000110.1:0-9744 GCA_036963725.1 Parasphingorhabdus sp.
GCCAATGGTCAGCGCCGTCGGCAAATGGATCCCGGCATTGGCCAGCAAGCCGACAAAATAACCGGACCAGCCGACCGAAACCGCGCTCGCCGCCACCGCATATTCCAGGATCAGCGCCCAGCCGACCATCCACGCCAGCAACTCGCCCATCACCGCATAAGTATAGGTATAGGCCGAGCCCGATACCGGCACCATCGAGGCCAGTTCCGAATAGCAGAGCGCCGCAACCGCACAGACCAGCCCGGCGATCACGAAGCTCCACATCATCCCCGGTCCGGCCTTCTGCGCCGCTTCCGATGTCAGTACGAAAATGCCGGTGCCGATCACGGCTCCGACTCCCAGCAAGGTGAGCTGAACGGGGCCGAGACTGCGGGTTAGCGCCTTTTGCTCTGCCGTTGCCAATATAGCGTCGAGTGGTTTGATACGTCCGAAAAGATTGAAGGCCATGCAGCGTTCCTATCCCGAAAAACTGTGCATGGATTACGCCGATTTTTGCAATGCGCAAGTGGGATTCGGTGGGGGTATTCGCAATTATTCGGCGCGCAGATATCGACGGATTTCCGGGATCGAATTCGCTGTTTCTCCTTCTCCCTTAAGGGAGAAGGTTGCGCAGACTTGGCAGCTCGCTGCCTAGTCGTAGCTGGATGAGGGTGCCCGCTCTCTAGGTCCGTACACCCTCACCCAAAGTCGCCAAACAGCAAAACCGCATATAAAGAAGTTCGTCATCCTGAACTTGTTTCAGGATCCAGAGAGTGAGGACGCCTATTGCTGCTCCGGATGCTGAACCAAGTTCAGCATGACAAAATCACTCGTCAACCACCCGATCCTTCGGCCAGAACGACACGGATCGCCGTGGCAGCGGCCGGATCAGCTTCGCGTCCATGCTCTTCCTGATCAGCAGGCCGACTATGATGGCCACAACGATCAGGACAAGGATCGATTCTTCCGGTCCGGCGGCCCCGCCGGTCATCAACCTCGACCCAACAAAGTCACTCTGCACCGGCGCCGCAGCCCGCCAGTCTTCCTGACCGGTCAACGGCAAGCCGGTCATGAATATCGTGAAATTCCAGGCGGCATGGTGCAGGCCGATCATCCAGATATTGCGGCGAACCATATACATCAGCGTCCACATTCCGCCGATCAGCGCGGTTGACAATATGCTGAGCCAGCCACCCAGATTATCGTTGAACATATGCAGGCCGGCAAACAGCAGGGTCTGCGACACAAGCGCGACGATAGTGCCGAAATATCGTTCGGAGATGGCGAACAGGGCGCCGCGAAACAGCAGCTCTTCCAGTATCGCGGCAGCAAGAATGACCAGGCCGACGCCCAGCACGGCGTGGAAGCCGGAATAGGAAATATACTGATAATAGCCCATGAGATAGAGCAGGATCATCGGTATGCCGATGATCGCGACGCCCGACAGGACGCCCGATCCGATCAGCGGGATATCGACGGCGAGATCACTTTTGCCGGCGCGCCGCTCGATATATTTCGTGTAGATCCAGTAGCCCAGCACAAAGGAGCAGAGCATGCCGATCCGCCTGACATATCCGCGCGACTGTTCGTCAAGATCGAATAGCCCGGCAATTACCGGCTCCACCCCGAACCGAAACGCACCGGCAATGGCGGCGATAACTGCAAGCGACAGGAGAAAGCTGCCCAAAGCGCGGAGAAGATTGTGGATCATCGGCATAAATCGGACTTTCAAACTTTTGGGAGCGATCGTTCCTTCTTCATCCTGAACCCGTTTCAGGACCCTGCGAAAATTTCGTGATTAACCGCTCTGGATACTGAAACAAGTTCAGCATGACGAGATCACTCCTCAACCACCAGATCACCCGGCAGCACCGGCTCGCTCAGCAACCGCTCCATCGCCTTCCAGCGCCAGAACGGCGCGTCGCCCTGGGCCTCGATCCAGTCGCGGACCATTTCCATGCCGAGGCCATAGTTGATCACATAGCTGCGATATTGCTCGTTGAAATCGGTCATCTGTGCCGCGCGTTCGGCCGAGACCAGCTGGTATTTCTGGTTGAGCGCGACCGCTTCCTCGCGGCTGATCTCGCCATCAAGATATTTCTGCGCAATCGTCATCCGCGCGCCGCTGAGCGCCTGCTTGGCAATCTGCAGCGCCCAATAAGCCGCCGCCGTGTCGGAATCGAGGCCGGCGAGCGGGTAAAGCACGTCGCGCTCGTAATCCAGACGCTCCTGCCCGCTGAACGCCAGCTCGATGCCATAATTGGCGGACCCCTCGGCGATCAGGCTTTGCGGAGAATAGAGCGGATAGACCGTGAATTCCGTCCAGCCGCGGCCATTGGTCAGATTGCACTCGAGCAGCATATTATAGACATGATGGCCGGGATAGCCTTCGTGGCAGCCAAGATCGACGGCGCGGCCGATGAAGATCGGCAGATCGGTGTTTACCTGGATCAGGCTCTGGTAGCCGCCTTGATAATAATTATAGCCGCTCCAGCTTTTGCCGGTGACAAATTCCAGCTTGAAATTCTCGTCCTCCGGCAGATCGAAATATTGCTCGGTCCGCGCCTTGCACTCGGCGATTGCTGTATCGAACACGGTCTGCAGCCGGTCCTTGGGGATGATATAATCACTTTCGAAATCCGCCACCCGCTGGCTCAGCGGACCGTCTCCGGGGACAATATTCTCGATCTCCTCAAGCACCGGATCATATTCGGCCAGCGGCTTGAGAGCAGGCACCACCCCGAAAAGCCCCTTGGCTTCGTCGGCAAAGGAGAAGGTCTCGCCCGATATCATCGCATGGCGGGTCAGTGCCGCTTCGAGTTGCGCCGACAAAAAGCCTTTGCGCGCCTCCACCAAGGGATCTTCTCCCTTCGGCAGCGCGTCCAGCCGCTCCATCAGGACGACTATCGCATTGCCCAGTTCGCGCATGTCGCGGGGATCGGATTTCGCTGCCTCCGTCCATTTCGGCGGACCGTAATAGGCGTCGACATAGCCGGCCTCCTGCTCGCCCAGGGCGAGCGTCAGCTTGACATAATCCGTCGCGATGGATTCGAGTTCATTCGCCGCTTTCAACCGTGCCGCATCGGCAATGACTGGCGGCATTGTAGGCCCGGTTGCCGCTGCGGGGCCGGCAATCGCCAGGCTGGCAGCGGCAGCGAACCCGAACATCCTCACAGGGTGTCTTTCAGCTTTTTCACTGCTGCATCGGGAAGGACTTCCAGCAATTCTTCGGCTTCGCCCTCGTCCAGCGATTTCAAATGCCGGTCCTGCGGTGCAAAGCGAAGGACGCAGTAGCCGACAAGGGCTGACAGCAAGGATCCGCCGAGGACACCGATCTTGGCTTCCTCGATCAGCAGTTCGTTTCCGGGGAAAGCCAACGCTCCGATGAACAGGCTCATCGTGAAGCCGATCCCGCAGAGCATGGCAACGCCATAGACCTGCAGCCAGCTCGCGCCGCCCAGCCGTCCTGCAAAACCGGTCTTAACCGCGATCCAGACGCTTGCGAAAATCCCGATCTGCTTGCCGAAGAACAGGCCGGCGGCGATGCCGAGCGGCAATGGCGCGAAAATATGTTCCATGCCGATGCCTTCGAGCGATACGCCGGCATTGGCAAAGCCGAAGATCGGCACGATCAGAAAGGCGCTCCACGGCGATATCGCATGTTCCAGCCGGTGGAGCGGTGAATGTTCCGCATCCGGCGAGGTCGGGGTGACTACGATCGGGATGACCATTGCTGCCAAGACGCCGGCTATAGTCGCGTGCACACCCGACATCAGCACCGCATACCAGAGCAGTCCGGCGAAAATCAGATAGGGCCACAGTTTGAGCACGCCATTGCGGTTCATCGTGTACATGATCGCCAGTATCGCAGCGCTGGCAAGCAGGGCAGCACCGTTGATTTCGGCTGTGTAGACCAGAGCGATAATCGCCACGGCACCCATGTCATCGACGATTGCGACGGTGACCAGAAACAGCTTCAGCGAGGTCGGAGCACGAGGCCCAAGCAAAGCAAGCACGCCGATCGCAAAGGCGATATCGGTGGCCGCCGGAATCGCCCAGCCATTATAAAGTGCGGGCACATCCTTGACGACGAACAGATAGATCAGCGCTGGGACGACCATTCCCGCCGCTGCCGCGACCACAGGCAGTCGCCGCCGCTCCCATGTATTGAGCCGGCCATCGACAAATTCGCGCTTGATTTCCAGCCCGACGAGCAGGAAGAAGATCGCCATCAGTCCGTCATTGATCCACAAATGCGGAGTCATCGGTCCCAATTTGCTCGACAGGGTCGGGCCCTTAATCTCGTGCAGAAAATGGTGATACATGTCGTACAGTGGACTGTTAGCGACGATCATCGCCAGCGCGGCAGCGGCCATCAGCAATATGCCGCCCGCCGCTTCGCTTTTCAGAAAGTCGCGAAGCGCTGAATTTCTACCTGTGCGTGGCACTTTTTTCTTCTCCCTTGGGGGGTCTATCTCGGAATTTCGATTTTCCGGGTCATGCGCAGGCCGGAGGGTAAAATCAAGACCTGTATGCAGCGAATTTCGCTCTAGACGGCAACCAGATCACGAACTTCCGCCGCAATGGTATAGCTTTTCTCGCGTGCTGCCTGATCGAAGATCGAACCGGAGATGATCAGCTCATCGGCGCCGGTCCGTTCGACAAAGCGATCAACCCCTTGCTTCACCGTCTCCGGCGAGCCCACAGCACTGCCCTGCATGATCTGCTCGAGCATCGACTGCGCCTGGGGTGGCAGGCTTTCGCGATAGCCCTCGACCGGTGGCGGCATCTTGCCCGGATTACCGGTACGCAGCGCGACAAAGCTCTGCATCATCGAGCTGGACAGATATTCCGCTTCCGCATCGCTGTCGGCAGCAAAAATGTTGAAACCGCACAGGACGTAGGGTTCGGCCAGCTGCGCCGACGGCTTGAAATCACGGCGGTAGATCTTGAGCGCCTCGTCGAGCATCTGCGGGGCGAAATGCGATGCAAAGGCATAAGGCAACCCGAGGGCTGCCGCCAGTTGCGCGCCGAACAGGCTGCTGCCGAGAATATAGAGCGGGATATTGGTACCCTGCCCCGGTGTCGCTTGGATACCCAGCCGGTCATCACCCGCCAGAAACGCCTGCAGTTCGAGGACATCACGGGGAAATTCATTCGCATCGCTGTTGAGGTTGCGGCGCAAGGCCTGCGCGGTGCGCTGGTCCGATCCCGGCGCACGGCCGAGCCCGAGATCGATCCGTCCCGGAAACAGCGCCTCGAGCGTCCCGAATTGTTCGGCAATCACCATCGGCGCATGGTTTGGCAACATGATCCCGCCGGCACCGATGCGGATGGTCTTGGTGCCCTGCCCGATATGCGCCAGTGCCACTGCGGTCGCGGCGCTGGCAATGCCTTCCATGCCATGATGTTCGGCCATCCAATATCGTTCATAGCCAAGCGCCTCGCCATGCTGTGCGAGCGCCAGCGACCGGTCGAGCGCGGTTCTGACATCGCTGCCTTGCGGTACCGGAGAGAGGTCGAGAATAGAGAATTTCATCTTGCCTGCCATATGTTCACGTTGCTCCTGAAATACCAAGTGAGGTCTATAGCGCCTTATATCAACTCCCGGGAAAATATCGGCGGGTGGGGAAAAATGGCTTTATCTTCGGATTTCATCTATGTAAATTCGTGTAAACTGCCGCATTTTCAGAACGATTCGAAACACTCTATGACCAGGAGAGCCGTGCGAACATAGTTAGAAGGGAACTATCTATGCTATCTCCGATCAGCGTTGAAACCTTGATTGGCATCTATCTGGTCCTCGCCTTTTTCTTCACCGCCCTTTTTGTACGCTTTTCCGGCCAGTCCGCCCTTGCCAGATCGGTGCGGCGCCATTTCTATGTTTTTCCTATAATCCCGCTGATAGCCATTTTTGCCCTGCTGCTGAAAATGGCCTGGTACATGTTCATATATCCGGTCCGCCTGCTGCGGTTCCTTTTTGAGAAACTGTCGGGCAAAAAGACCCTTCGCAAACGAAAATATTACGCCTTCTTTTCCGGCCGTTAAAAGCGGCAAGTCCCGCGTTTCACCGATCGAGATCAACGAGCCAGTTGCCCTGCCACTTTGATCGCATAGCCGTCCGGCACCTTGCGAAAGCCCAGCGTCGGCAACAGCAGGGTCCAGGCGCGGTCGCTTCCCGACAAGGACAGTCGCGCGGTGTAGAAGCCGTTCCCCTGGAGCTTCAGCGTCAGCTGTTCCATCCCGGACCCGCTTTGCAGCGGCAGCACCAGCACACCATCCTGACATTCGGCATTGCCGAGCAGTCCCTGCTTGAGATTCAGTCCGGGAATATTCGCGTCCAGCGACACCCGCACCTGGCCGCTGGCCGACTGGCAGCGGCCACCGGCAAAGCTGATGTTGACCGCCTGCAAATCGATCGCGGAAGCCGGTAGCGGCGCCAGTTGCCGTCCGACGCTCAGCATAGTGGTGACATCCTGTACCAGCAGGTTGTTGCCCGACTTGCCAACGGTTGCGACAAGCCCGGGATCACCGGCGACCGGCGGCCGTTCCAGATCCATCAGCACCCGACCGGTCAGCAGCGGCAGCACCCGCACACCGGCATCGAGATCACCGAGCGGAAACGGCCCGAGCTGAGCGCCCTCGACCCGGCCGTTCCAGACCGATCCGCTGATTGTTTTGGCCGAGAAACGCGTTCCTTCCAGCCCCGCCCATCCCACTGCCAGCCTGAGTGGCAGAAAGAACAGCGCCACGGCGATCACCGCCAGCAGGATAAGTACATAGGTCAATGCGCGGGGCACCTGCTTTCCTTCGGCTCAGAGTTCAGGAGAAAATTGGTCGAAATAGGTGAAGATATCCTCTTCGGTGCGGCTAGCCGCATTGCGCCATTTCGGAGCGGACTTGCGGTTGAGCAACTCACCTTGCGGAGACAGCACCAGCACGGTCGGCGTGCCCTTGATCGCCTTGATGCCAAAGCGTCGGGCAATATCGATATTCCGGTCCTTGTAACCGACATCGACATAGACAATCTCATATTTGTCCTGCAGCATCGCGTCAAAGCGCGGCTGCGCAAACCAGCCGGCCAGACCGCGACTGTCATGGCACCAGTTCGCGCCCATAACGACGATCACACGCTTTTCGGCGAGTTGCGCCCGTGCCAGCGCTGCGTCGACCTGTTCAGTCGCATCCGCCTCCGATTCAAAAGGCCGGGCTTCCGGATGATCGCCGCCATGCGGTTCCGCTGATACAGCGGATAGCGGAACAAGGGTCAGAGCGGCCAGCGCAAGCAATAATAATCTCATCCACAGGCTATTACACTTCCAGCGGCGTGAGGGAACAGGCTTTTGTCAGCCCGAGGCCGCGCTTCATCGCGGGAAAGCTGCGGACAATCGCTGCCGTCATTGCCAGTTCGAAGCGGACAGCCCGGCCATATTGCGCCTCTATCCTGTCGCCCAGCTCAAAGGCGTCGGGAGACTGTGTCGCGATCGCCTCACCGAAGCGGAAGGCCAGCGCTTCCTTCTCCGGCAGATTATCCGGTCCCTTGAACCAGGCGTTGACGATATCTTTCGGGACGTCATCGGCGAGCGCCCAGTTCGCGCAGCTGATCGCGCAGGGACCGCAATCCTCGACCATATTGGCTCCCATCCGCGCGGCGTGGAACAGCAACGCCGGGGCCGCGTGCCGGTGCATCGACGCGGGCAGGAAATGCATGAATTTTTCCAGCGCATGGCCGGGCGCGGCGGCGATTGCATCATGATATTGCTTCTCGCTTTCCTCTGCCTCCGCATTGGCAAATTTGAGAAAGATGGCTTTCGGGATACCGGCGGGCGCGATCCGCTGGCGCGCGAACAATATGCCCAGCGCCAGGAACACCAGCAGCGGTGGCCCCAGCACGCCAGGCGCATCGGCGATAAAGGCATCGGGCGAGCAGATCCCGACCGACACTTCGTAAATGTGCAGCACACCATGCAGCGACAGCCACAATGCACCCGTAAAGGCTGCCAGCCAGCGCATGTGAATATTGATGCTCGCATAAAGCAGGATCATCCCGCAGGCGGCATAGGCAATCCCGATATCGCGGATGAAATGCTTGTTCGGCGGCCCGGTGGTGATGACCGTCGGGATCGCCGTGTACCAGTCGAGTGGCCGGATGATCATGAACAGGCCGAAGAGCAAAGCGAACAGCCCCACCCCCAGAACAAGCATCTGCGCCAGGCGGTCAAAGACATCGGGTTTTCCGGTGAGCATCGATCTTTTCCTTTATCCGGTTGCGACTCCATGTTATTCGGATATTTAATATCCGATTTAAGTCGAGAGTCAAATGATGCAAATTTCCAAAGGCGTCGAATGGGCCGCCCATGCCGCGGTAATGATGATCGCGCTACCGGAGGGCCGAGGCCTGAAAGCCGAAGCGCTCGCCCGCTATCACGAGGTACCGACCGCCTATATGGCGAAACAACTGCAGGCGCTCAGCAAGGCGGGGATCGTGCAATCCTCGCGCGGCGCGCATGGCGGCTACCGGCTGGCAAAACCTGCCACCGATATCACGCTCTGGGATATCACGGCAGCAATCGAAGGCCATGCCCCTGCCTTCCGCTGCACCGAAATCCGGCAGAACGGCCCCTGCGGGTTGAAGAAAAAGGACTGCAAGAACCCTTGCCAAATTGCAGGCGCCTTCGCGGTAGCCGAGCGGGCGTTTCGGGACAGTTTGAAGGCGGTGACGCTGGCGGATTTGAGTGGCCAGGTTCTGCGTGAGTCCAAGCCCGAGCATTTAACGGATGTTATGAAATGGTTGGGGGCCGAGGCCGTGCCGTTAAGCAAGAAGCTGAGTTAGAATCTACTGTGGGCGATTATCGATTAACCGCTCTCGGGACTTCCCTCGATACCTTCGGACAATGACCGAAAGCCATGATGTATTGCCGTGCCCAGCAAGGTTGCAATCAGGCCGACGAGTAACGAGTCCCAGATCATCAGGCTCCATACCAGTGCTGCCTCCTGCCCGAATGCCATTTCATGGTTGAAGCCATGTATGAATTGGAGCGGTACAAATAATATCAACATATACAGGCCAATTCGGAGTGCGGTCCCCCAACCGTCCCGAAATGACCGCGCTATACTCCAACGATCATCTCCAAAAAGTGCGGCCGCCGTATATACCAGAAGCGGAAGCGTCAGGACGAGCAAGAGACCATAGACAGCCAGCCCAACCCGGCCGCCAATCGCCAGCATAAGCTGTGACCCCGCAACCGTAATGACGACGTTCAGGACTGTCGCAATTCCAAGCTTCTTCCACAGAAAAATGCGTGTCGACCACCAAGATATGCCTTTTGCCCGCGTCGGCCAATATTGCGCGCTTGCCACCATCGCGATCATCACGCCCACTAATTTGGGTGTCGCCCAAGACATTCGCTCGGCGCTTTGGGCCAGATCAGCGAATGCCTCGCGATTCACAAACATTCCCAGACTCACTTCGCCGTAATGTTGGTAAAATTCTGTCGCAACAGCGATGAATGGAATTAGCGGTGCGAGCCACCAGAGCCTGATGCCATCTTTCAATATTTGCAGAAAACGAACGAAGAAAAGACGGATCACTCCGCTGCTTCCACCAGTTCCGCTGCCGCCTCGATCTCCGCTGCTTTCGCTTCAACCAACTTCACGATATGATCGACCATATCTGCGTCCGCGACATGATGATCAGTGACGCCGGAGAGATAGACCATATGCTTGCCCTTGCCACCGCCGGTGATACCGATATCGGTCTCGCGC
>JBALUX010000111.1:0-9663 GCA_036963725.1 Parasphingorhabdus sp.
TCGATGTCGAAAAGGCGCGTGTCGTCGCCTCGGAAATCGTCGCCGCGGGTGGCGCAGCGCGGGCGCTCTTCCTTGACGTCGCCGAGGAGACTTCGGTGTCCGGAGCGGTCGGTTCGGTTATCGCGTCTGAAGGCCGGATCGATATTCTCCGCCACATATTTCGCCTGCGCCTCGGTCGAGACCATGCCGGTTTCCTCGTCGCCCGAAAAAACCAGAACCAGGTCGCGCGACGGTTGCCAGCCCTCCGCCTTGAGCCGCAGGAAAGTCGATGTCAGATTGGTGATGCCATATTTATTGTCCATCGTGGCGCGGCCAAAGAAATAGCCGTTCTCTTCGATCAGGGTGAACGGCGGGCGCACCCAATCCTTGGCCAGCGCGTCGACAACGTCCATATGGCCGAGCAGAACAATCGGTTTCTCGGTGCTGCCAGCTTTTGCGCGATAGGTAACCATCAGCCCCTGGGTTTTCTCACCATCGCTGTCATAATCGGTGACGCGGATGTCATCATCGCTGAAGCCCGCCTTCTTGAAGCGTTCGACGAGATAGGAAACCATCGCCGGGACCTGTTCCTGACCGCGCGCAGTCCGGAAGGCGATGACATCGCGGTATATGTCGCGCGCCAGTTGCTGGTGCGGTGTCAGAGCCGCGGCGTCTTGCGCGAGAACAGGCTGTGCAGAGAATATACCCGCCGACAGCAGGAGCGCCGTCCGGCCAATCCATTTTTGCATTTTTTGCTGAAGCTTATGTGCAGTCATCACCGGTTTCCCCAAAAATCATATCCTATCCGCTCGACTAGAAATGTAAATCGTTCCGTCGAGTCGGTCGGGGACGACAAGCCTTGCCAAATGTCCGCGGAACAATCCGGGGCGAGTTTGTCCGCCCGACGGAAGGACCGAGCAAGTTCATCGATTGCGGCTTCTGGTCGGGTGGTATTGCCGTGAGAAAGTGAAGCAAATTAACTATTTCTCTTAACCTTGTGTTTCATAGAGGGACAGTTTTAGCCCCGATGGCTTCGGGCATAGCGGCTACCAACTGGACTCGGACGGCGATATCCGCCATTTTGGACATTCATTGCCAGAAACCGCAATCGGCCAGGAAAAGAACTGAGGTTAACGAATGGAAATCGGAAGCAAGATATTGACCGGTGCAGCGGCGACCGTGATCCTGGCGCTGGTCGGCCATGCCGTAACCGGCGAAAATTTCATCATCGGCCTGGAGCAGAAAGCGCAGACCGAACTGGATGCGCGCGGACTCGATGGTGCCAGGGTCAGCTTCGGTCGTGATCCGCTGTCCCGCTCTGCGGTTCTGGACGGCGAAGCGGACGACGAAGCGAAACAGGATGCCCTCGCCGTGGTCATGGCGATCCCCGGCGTGTCCAGTGCAAGCTGGAAAGGCCAGCATGTGATCGCCGCAGCCGAGGACGGCGCGCCCGGCACAGCAGTCTCGTCCCCTGCCGGTCAGGACAAGATCTCCAAATGCCAGAGCGATGTCGACAAGATCATGGCAGCCAATAATATCAGCTTCCGCTCCGGCAGCGCTTATGTGTCGCTGGACACAAAGAAAGTTCTCGACCAGATCGCTACCGCTTTGCAGGCCTGTGACGGGCTCTCGGTAGCGGTCGAAGGCCATACCGACGACAATGGCAATAAGGACGTCAACCGGGACATGTCGCAAGAACGGGCCAACCGGATCAAGGCTGGTCTCGTCGAACGCGGCATTGCCGAAGCTCTGATCAGCGCAAAAGGCTATGGCTCGACCCGACCGCGCGCAGACGGTTCCGGAGCGGCGGCCGATGCGCAGAATCGCCGGATCGAATTCCGGATCGGGGCTGGAGACGGCTCGTCGCAAAATGATGCCAAAGCGCAACAGGAGGGTTGATCGATGCCACTTTTACTTGAAAATCTGTTGCTCCTGCTGGTTACTTTTGCGATTGGCCTCGCTATCGGCTGGTTTATCTGGGGCCGGAACACAGAAGAATATTAGCCGGGACCGGCTAGAAACAATATTCAAAACGGGGTTTTGAGAAAATGATTACGCTGATTACCGCCAATTGGCTGTTATATCTGGTTGCACTGCTTATCGGTGTGGTCACGGCTTTCTGGGTGTGGGCTGCAACCGGCCGCGAGGCCTCCGCCGTCGACAGTTTCAATGCCGATGACGGGCTGCTGGAAAAAGCCGGCGAACCGATGCAACCGGCAGAAGCCAAGCCCGAACCGGCCCCTGCTCCGGTAGCAGAGCCTGAAGCAGCACCGCCGCCACCGCCCAAGGCGGTCGTGGCACCTGTTGCTCCTGCTCCCGAGCCTCAGCCCGAAGCGACGCCGACGGCAGCCGCCGCAACGGAAGGCGCGCCCAAAATTGCTCCGGCGGTCGGAGAGCCCGACAATCTGCGTCTTATCAAGGGCGTTGGTCCGAAGCTGAACACATTGCTGATCAGCCTTGGTGTCACCCGGTTCGACCAGATCGCCGCTTGGAAAGAAGCTGAAATCAACGAGGTCGATCAATATCTCGGTACGTTCAGCGGACGGATCACCAGGGACGCGTGGATCGACCAGGCCAAATTCCTTGCCAAGGATGATATCGCCGGCTTCGAAAAGAAATACGGCAAGCTCTAGGATCAGCCTTCCGGCCGCGTCCTGATCAGTCCAGTTCGGGATTGCTCGCGCGCACGATCAGCTTGTCGATCTTCCGGCCATCCATGTCGACGATTTCGAAGACCCAGTCCTGGTCCTCGAAGCTTTCGCCTTCTTCCGGCAGATGGCGCAGCTGCGCCAGCGCATGGCCGGCCACCGTCGCATAGTCGCGGTCCTCTGATAGCCTGATCCCCAGCCGTTCGGCCAGGGCGTCTATCGCCATCGCGCCGGAAACCAGATAGCTGCCGTCAGCCCGTTCGATCAGGCTGCGCTGGGTTTTCTCGTCCTGATCGGAGACAAATTCGCCGGCGATCGAGCTGAGCAGGTCATTGGGCGTGACGATCCCTTCGAAATGGCCATATTCGTCGTGCACCAGGATCATCGGGACTTCGGTTTCACGCAATATTTCCAACACATCGAGCGCGTCGAGCTGGTCCGGCACCTTTTCCAGCGGGCGCATCAGCTTGCGCAAATCCAGCTTCTCGCCACCGAGTTGCGCGGCAACGATATCGCGGGCCTGAACCACGCCGCGGATTTCATCGACCGAATGTTCGGCGACGGGGAAACGGCTATGCTGCGATTCCATCAGCAACTTGTGAATATCCCCGCGCTTCGCATCGATGTCGAGCCAGTCAATCTCGGTACGGGGGGTCATAACCTCGCGAATGGGGCGGTCGGCGAGGCGCACGACCCCGGCCATCACCGCGCGTTCATGCTCCTCGATAACGCCGGACCGCGTCGCATCGGCGAAGACCATCTGCAATTCTTCCGCAGTGACATGATTCACCTGCTCGCGCTTGATCCGCATCAGGCGGAAAATCATGGCGCTGCTGTTATCGAGCAGCCAGACCAGCGGCGCGGAAATGCGGGCCAGCAATTCCATCGGCTGGGCCATGATCAGGGCGATGCGTTCGGCGGATCGCAGAGCTATCTGTTTCGGTACCAGTTCCCCGATCACCAGAGAGGCATAGGTGGTCAGGCCGATCACCAGAACAAAGCCGACAGTGCCCGACAGCTCCTGCCCCATGCCCAGCAGCTGCAGCCGCTCCGCTACCGGGCCGCCGAGGCTGGCGCCGGAATAGGCGCCGGCAATAATGCCGATCAGCGTGATCCCGATTTGTACGGTGGAGAGAAATTTCCCCGGGTCACTGGCAAGGCGGAGAGCCGCCTTGGCGCGCTTGCTTCCCCGGTCCGCCAGGCCGTGCAACTGCGCCTTGCGCGCAGAGACAATGGCCAGTTCCGACATGGCAAATACGCCATTGATCAGCACCAGCACAATTATGATTGCAACATCAAACCAGGGAAAGGGTGTCATAAAGTCCATTAAAAGGGCGAAATGCCATAAGCCCTTTAGCAGCAAGTTTTACAAAATCTCAAGTTCACTGTCAGTTACCGTTCATTTATCCTGCGTTAGACGGAACCTTCTGGTCGGCGGGGCGTAATGCTGACGAGACAAAAAGACCTATAAGGGAAAAGAAAATGCGGATGAACAGATCAATAATTTCAGCGGTTTCGCTTGGCGCCTTGGCACTGACCAGCGGCTGCGTGACCAACCCCGAAACCGGCAACCGGACCATTTCGAAAGCAGCCATTGGCGGCATCGGTGGCGTAGTTGGCGGCTATCTGCTCGGTGACGTACTGGGCGGCAAGAATGATCGTACCGCCAAGATCGTCGGCGCAGGACTCGGTGGCCTCGCTGGTGCAGGTGTCGGCTATTATATGGACGAGCAGGAAAAGAAACTGCGTCAGCAAACCGCCGGTACCGGTATCGATGTCACCCGTGAAGGCGACAATCTGATCCTCAACATGCCGTCGAGTGTCACATTTGCCGTCGATAGCAGCGCCATCAGTCCGGCATTCCAGACCACATTGGGCAATGTTGCCAACACTCTGTCGCAATATGAGAAAAGCTATGTCGATGTGCTCGGCCATACGGACAGCACCGGCAGCGATGCCTATAACCAGGCTCTGTCCGAACGGCGGGCCGACGCGGTTGCCAATTTCCTTGCCAACAGCGGCGTCCAGCGCGCACGTCTGGCGACAAGAGGCTATGGTGAAAGCCAGCCGGTTGCCACAAACAGCACCGAGGAAGGCCGGGCCGCCAACCGCCGGGTCGAAATCAAGATCGTTCCGATCGAACAGGATGATCTGAACAACTAAATTAGCGCTTGCGCTTATCGCATGATCACGGGCATCCTCCGCAAAAATTTGCAGAGGATGCCTTTTTCATGACCACAGTTAATTTCTCCATCGACCTTAGCGGACGTACCGCCATTGTAACCGGTGCATCTGCCGGACTGGGCCGCCGGTTCGCCAAAACACTGGCGGCTTGCGGCGCCAAGGTCGCCTGTACGGCACGCCGCAAGGACAAGCTGGACGATCTGGTGGATGAAATTACTGCCGATGGTGGCACGGCCAAAGCCTTTGCCCTCGACGTGCGCGACGCCGCGCAGCTTCAGGCAATCATTCCCGCTGTAACGGAAACTTTGGGTCAACCCGATATACTCGTCAACAACGCCGGCATCGTCGACGCCGAACATGCCACCCGGATGTCGATCGACCTGATCGACGATGTTCTGGATACCAATCTGCGCAGCGTCTTCATCCTGTCCAACGAATTTGCCCGCCCGTTGATCGCCAGCAAAACGCCCGGGCGGATCGTCAATGTCGCGTCTATCGCAGCCACCAGCTATAGCGGCGGCGGGGCCGCGCTCTATTCGACGACCAAGGCCGGGGTGGTCCGCATCACCGAAACACTGGCCGTTGAATGGTCAAAATTCCATATCAATGTGAACGGCATTGCGCCGGGCCTGTTCGCCACCGACATGGCCGATGGCATGATCGAGCGCGCTGGCGATTTTTCGGTCCATTTCCCGCGCAAACGTGTCGCTCAGCCGGAGCAGATGGACAGCACCCTGTTGTTTCTGGTGTCGCCTTCTTCGGATGCGGTGACCGGAACCGTGATCAAGATCGATGACGGCCAGGGTTCGCGCTAGCGCCCGGATCTAGACCAGTTCGCCTTTGAGCAATTTGGGCAGGTCGCCGGTTTCGCCTTTGGCCTCGGCCATGAACTGCGCCTTGAGCGGCGGAATCCGCTGGACCAGACCGATGCCCATGCGGCGGATCTTCGAGGATGTTTCCCCCGGCAGGCCGAATAGCCGTGTCAGCAAGTCAGTGGCAGCCGACACCATCATATTGTCGAGGCTGCGCCAGCGGTCATAACGCGCCAATATTTGGGAATCACCAAGATCGAGGCCGGTGCGGGCGCCCTCGACCAGGCATTCGGTCAGCGCGGCCACATCGCGCAGGCCGAGATTGAGCCCCTGCCCGGCAATCGGATGGATGCCATGACCGGCATCGCCGATCAGCACCAGCCGATTGGCGGTCAGATGCGAACTATGGTGGAAACCCAGCGGGTAAGTCTGGCGATCGGTGAGCAACTCGAGTTCACCGAGAAAACCGCCGGTCTTCTTCATCATCTCGGCGATAAAGGCGCGCTTGTTGATCTTCGCATAAGCGGGGCCGTCTTTTCGCGAGACCGTCCACACCACCGCCGAGCGGTGTTTACCGTCGGCATCGTCCAGCATCGGCAGGATCGCGAAGGGGCCGGACGGGAAGAACAGCTCATAGGCGGTGTTGCCATGCGGCTTTTCGTGGGCGATTTTGCAGACGATAGCGCTGTGGTCATATTGCCAGTGCGCCATGATGATCCCGGCTTCCTCGCGCATCCGGCTGCCGCGGCCGTCGGCAGCGATCAGCAGCGGCGCGGAAAGCTGCTCGCCATTTTCGAGCAGGATATCGACGAGATGTTCTCCGCGTTCGCAGGATGCTACCTGTGTCGACAGATGCAATGCAATGCCGTCATGGGCCTGAACCGCCTCGAACAACAGCCGGCGAAGCACGGCATTTTCGACCATGATGCCCATCGGGCCCTCGTCCTCAGCCGGAACGAAGTCGAGCGTGCCGGGCTTGAGCCCGTCATTGACCAGAATTTTTGCAATATCGCAGCCATGCGGCCGCAACTTGTCGGCCAGGCCGATGGCATCGAACATGTTCCAGCTGGCGCTGTTGATCGCGGACACCCGGGCGTCGTTCTGCGGGTTCAGCAAATCAGCGGGATCAGCCCGTTCGATGATCGCCACGCGCAGCCCATGGGCAGCCAGCGTCAGCGCCTGGGTTAGGCCGATCATGCCTGCCCCCAATATGATGATATCGCTATTTCGAGAGTCAGATCCCATGGAGACGCCTTTCCGAGCCCAGATATGGGATATAGTTAGGCATCGATGGTCGGGAAAGAAAGGCAAATCCGGTAAAATAACGCCAAGAAACTTGACGGAGAGTCCCCGATTCGCGCAAAGGAGCGTTTAGTTAACGCGCGCCTTCGGCTGGGGTGACGCACGGGAGTATATGATGGCGGAAAAAGCCAAAGAAGCGAACTGGCGCGAAATCATGCGCCTCAGCCTGTTGCGCAGTGGTGCCCTGATCGGAGCCATCGCGCTTTTTCTGGCGACTATATTCCTGTTTCTGGCGCTGGTCAGCTATTCGCCCAGCGATCCGGCCTTCAACACGTCGGCGGCTAGCGTCGAACATAACTGGATGGGAATCTTCGGCTCCTATATTTCCGATCTGTTGCTTTTGCTGATCGGACTGCCGGTCCTGCTCTTTCTCCCACTGCTTCTCGTTCTGGCCAACCGGCTGTGGCGAGACATTCCGCAGCAGGGCTGGAAGCAGCAACTGCTTTGGTGCCTCGTTGCAACGTTGCTGGTCGGCACCGCCCTCGCCTTGTGGTTCCCGGAACCGGAAATGGAATTGCCGTCCGGTCTCGGCGGCCTCGCCGGCATGCTGATCGCCTATGGCACCAGCGCCGGACTCAACGCGATTTCCGCGAGCTGGAGCGGCCTGATTTCCGGCCTATTGATCGCCCTGACCCTAACCGGCGGCCTCGTCCTTGGCTATTTCAGTCTGCGGCTGGACAAACCGCTGTTTTCCGGAACATCTTTCAAGATGCCGGCGATCAAAAGTCCGTTTGCCGAGAAAGACGAGGGCCTGGTGATCGAACCGGATCGTGCAAGCACCGTCAAACCGAAGGCAAAGAAAGAACCCGCCCCACGCAAAGAAGTCAAACCCGACAACCGGCCACCGCCGGAGATCAGCGAACGGGCTTTGCCGCCGAAAAAGGCCGGCGTAAGCAAAGGCAAGCAAGGCGATTTCTTCGGGCCCTATGTGCTGCCGTCGCTCGACCTGCTGACCCCTGCTCCCGAGCAAAATGCCAATGTGATCGATAAGGCGGGGCTGGAACGCAACGCGCGCCTGCTGGAATCGGTGCTCGACGATTTTCACGTCAAAGGGACGATCAACGCAGTCCGGCCAGGTCCGGTGGTTACCATGTACGAACTGGAACCGGCACCGGGCATCAAGGCAAGCCGCGTCATCCAGCTGGCCGAAGATATCGCCCGCAACATGTCGGCGCTGTCGGCGCGCGTCGCCGCCATTCCCGGACGCACGGTCATGGGCATCGAGCTTCCCAATGCCAATCGCGAAATGGTCGTGCTGCACGAGATGGTCGGAAGCGACAGTTTCGCCGAACAGACCGGCAAGCTGCCGATCATTTTGGGCAAGAATATCTCCGGCGATCCGGTCATCGCCGATCTGGCGCCGATGCCGCATCTGCTCGTCGCCGGCACCACCGGTTCGGGTAAGTCGGTCGGCCTGAACTGCATGATATTGTCATTGCTCTACCGGCTGACACCCGACGATTGCAAAATGATCATGATCGATCCCAAGATGCTGGAACTCAGCACCTATGACGATATTCCGCATCTGCTGTCGCCGGTCGTTACCGAGCCCGCAAAGGCCATTCGCGCCCTGAAATGGGCCGTCGAGCAGATGGAAGAACGCTACCGGATGATGTCGTCGATCTCGGTGCGAAATCTTGCCAATTATAACGAGAAGGTAAAGGGTGCCAAGGCCAAGGGGCAGCCGCTCGGTCGCCGCGTCCAGACCGGCTATGATCCCGAAACATCGCGTCCGATTTACGAGGAAGAGCAGCTCGACTTTGAAGTGCTGCCGCAGATCGTGATCATCGTCGACGAGCTTGCCGACCTGATGATGACTGCCGGCAAGGAAGTAGAATTCCTGATCCAGCGGCTGGCGCAAAAAGCGCGGGCCGCGGGCATCCATCTGATCATGGCAACCCAGCGCCCCTCGGTCGACGTCATCACCGGTGTGATCAAGGCCAACCTGCCGACCCGGATCAGCTTCCACGTCACCTCGAAAATCGATTCGCGCACCATCCTCGGCGAACAGGGCGCGGAACAGCTGCTCGGCAAGGGCGATATGCTGTACATGCCCGGCGGCAAGCAACTGACCCGCGTGCATGGACCATTTGTCTCCGATGATGAAGTACGCCGCGTTGCCGATCACTGGCGCTCGCAGGGAACGCCTGATTATATCCAGGCGGTGACCGAAGAACCCGAAGATGGCAGCTTTGCCCTCGACGGCGCGGATCTGAGCGACAGCAAGGAAGACCGGCAATATACGCAGGCCTGCCAGATCGTCTTCGAGAGCCAGAAAGTTTCGACCAGCTGGCTGCAGCGGCAATTGCGGATCGGCTATAATACCGCAGCGCGGATTATCGACCGGATGGAAGAGGATGAAATGATCAGCCCGCCCAACCATATCGGACGCCGCGAAGTGCTGCGCGACCAGCACGGCGAGCCGCTCTAGCCTTCTGACTCTGTCCTTTTTGCTGACGAAGTGATTAAGCCATTGTTCAATCGCCACTGGCTAGGCGGATATCTGGATAATCTGGAGTTTTCGTAATGTTTAAATATGGTTTCGCCTTGATCGCTGCGCCTTTGGCCCTGACAGCAAGCCTGCCCGCCACTGCCCAGCAAACCCGTGCCGACGATCTGTCGAAAGTTCAGGCGCATCTGCGCGCCATGACGACAATGACCGCCAATTTCAGCCAGACCGATCGCGGCGGCCAGTTGCTCACCGGGACGCTCACCCTGAAACAACCCGGCAAGATCCG
>JBALUX010000112.1:0-5669 GCA_036963725.1 Parasphingorhabdus sp.
GTGCGTTTGCGGGTAGCTGTCATAGCGCTTCTCTCACGATTATCTCGACCAGCTCTTCATAGCTGATTCCCATCTGCTTTGCCTGTTCTGGAACCAGACTGAGCGGGGTCATGCCGGGCTGGGTATTGGTTTCCAGCACGAACAGACCGGCCGCGCCCTGTTCGTCATCCCAGCGGAAATCGGTGCGCGACGTGCCCTTACACCCGAGAACCTGATGGGCCCGCAGCGCATAGTCGAGACATAATTTTTCAATTTCTGCAGGAATTTCGGCGGGGCAGACATGCTGGGTCAGCCCCTCGGTATATTTGGCGGCATAATCATAGAAGCCCTGCGCGGTTTTCAATTCGGTCACGCAAAGCGCCTTGTCGCCCAGAACGGCGGTAGTCAGTTCACGGCCCTTGATGAAAGGCTCGGCGAGCAGCTCGTCAAATTCCTGCCACGGCCCGACAACGTCGCGGCCGATCGGATTGCCGTAATTGCTGTCGTCGGTGACAATCGCGACACCGACCGACGAGCCTTCGTTGACCGGTTTCAGGACATAGGGTCGCGGCAAGGGATCGGCTTCATACAGGCTTGCACTGGAAACAATCCGGCCCTTGGGCATCGGTATACCGGCGGGGACCAGCTGCTGCTTGGTCAGTTCCTTGTCGATCGCGATCACCGATGTGGCGAGCCCGCTATGGGTATAGCGGATCTGCATCAGATCGAGCATGCCCTGCACACTGCCATCTTCACCGGGTACACCGTGCAGCGCATTGAACACCACGTCGGGCCGGATGCCGGCAAGCACCTGCGCGACATTGCGATCCATATCGACGCGGGTCACCTTATGGCCGTTTTTCTCCAGCGCATCGGCGATCCCATTGCCGCTGCTCAGCGACACTTCGCGTTCGGCGGACCATCCACCCATCAGGACGGCAACGTCGAGGCTCTTTTTGTCATTGCCGTTCATGCTTCATCCCCCACGCGCTGGATTTCCCAATGCAGTTCGACGCCCGAATGGGCTTTGACCCGCTTGCGGACTTCGTCGCCGAGCGCTTCGATATCGGCAGAACTTGCGCCACCGAGATTTATCAAAAAGTTGCAGTGCTTTTCGGACACTTGCGCCTGGCCGATCTGCAGGCCGCGGCATCCGGCTTCGTCGACCAATTGCCAGGCTTTTTTGCCGTCGGGATTTTTGAAGGTCGAGCCGCCGGTCTTTGAACGCAGCGGCTGCGAGGCTTCGCGCTCTTCAGCAATCCGCTTCATCTCGGCACCGATGATTTCGGGATCGCCGGCCTCTCCCACAAATGTGGCGCTGACAACAATCGATCCGTCCGGCAAGCCAGAATGGCGGTAGCTAAACCCCATGTCGGCGAGCGGAATCGTCGCCAGATCGCCGTTGCGCAGCACGACATCCGCGCTCAGCAATATGTCACAGACTTCGCGACCATAAGCGCCAGCGTTCATGCGCACCGCGCCGCCGATGGTGCCGGGAATGCCGCGCAGAAATTCCATTCCGGCAATGCCGTTGTCGCGGGCCTTGCTCGCTGCCGAAATGCCGGGGGCACCGGCGCCGCACCGCAAAGTCAGTTCGTCTGCTTCGATAGCAGCGAAAGCCTTGCCCAGTCTGATCACGACACCGTCAATACCGCCATCGCGGATGATCAGGTTCGATCCCAGCCCAAGCGGCCAGACGGCGATTGCCGGATCAAGATCACGGAGGAACTGTTGCAAATCGTCACTATCTTTGGGCTCGAACAGCCACTCTGCCGTTCCGCCGCTCTTGAACCAGACGAGCGGGGCCAGAGCAGCGCCTTCGGTCAGCTTACCGCGGGCTTCGGGTATGGTGGCGACCGCGCTCATCAAACCAGCTCCCGGCGGGATGATCCGTTCGCACTGAGCTGGTCTAAGTGCATTTCTCGTCTGGAGGCGTCCTTCGACAGGCTCAGGACGAACGGACACAGGATCAATTTCTGGATAAAAGAGAACAGAGACAGGCTCATTTGCGCGCCTCCGCGATACCATCCGCAAGTGCCGCGGCCCATTTGGTAATATCCCCTGCGCCGAGACAAATGATCATGTCCGTGGGCTGCGCTTCTGTGGACAGTCGCTGCGCCAGATGTTGCTGGTCCGCGACCGTCTCCGCCAGACGATGGCCACGGGTCTTCAGGCCCTCGACCAGAGCGTCGCTGTCAATGCCTTCGATCGGATCCTCTCCGGCGACATAGACCGGGGTCACGAACACCATATCGGCATCATTGAAGGCGCCCTGAAATTCTTCCATATGGTCGCGCAGGCGGGTGAAGCGATGCGGCTGGACCACGGCGATCACGCGGCCTTGCGCGCCTTCGCGGGCTGCCGACAGCACCGCCTGTATCTCGACCGGGTGATGGCCATAATCGTCGATGATGGTCACACCGTCGACTTCGCCTACCTTGGTGAAGCGCCGCTTGACGCCGCCGAAATGGTCGAAGCCCTTGGCGATCTGCTCGTCGCTTATGCCCATTTCCAGCCCGACCGCCACGGCGGCAATCGCGTTCTGGACATTATGACGGCCCGGCATCGGCAATTCGATACCGGTAATTCTTCTGGTCTCGCCATCGCGGTCGCGGACATCGACGTCAAAACGGTTGCCGCCCGGAACCGGCGTGACATTGACGCCCTTGACGTCAGCCTGGGCGGAGAAACCATATGTGATGATCCGCCGGTCGCGAATGCGCGGCAACAGGGCCTGGACCTCGGGATGGTCGATGCACAAGATCGCCGCGCCGTAAAAGGGAACATTTTCGACAAATTCGAGGAAACTGTCCTTGATCTTGTCGAAGCTGCCATAATGATCGAGATGTTCGGCATCAATATTGGTGACCACCGCAATGGTTCCGTCTAGCCGCAGGAAACTGCCGTCGCTTTCGTCGGCCTCGATCACCATCCACTCGCCGGCGCCGAGCCGCGCGTTCGAGCCATATTGATTGATGATCCCGCCGTTGATTACAGTCGGATCGATGCCGCCCGCATCCAGCATCGCTGCGACCATCGAAGTGGTCGTGGTCTTGCCGTGGGTTCCGGCAATCGCGATGGTCGATTTTAGCCGCATCAACTCGGCGAGCATTTCTGCCCGGCGCACCAATGGTATCCGGTTGGCCAGCGCCGCTTCCACTTCCGGATTGCCGCGCTTGACCGCCGTTGAAGTCACAACGACTGCTGTGCCTTCGACATTCTCTGCATTCTGGCCGATTTTGACATCAATGCCCTTGGCGCGCAGGCCATCAATAACATAGCCTTCGGCAATGTCGCTGCCCTGCACCTGATAGCCCATATTGTGCATCACTTCGGCGATGCCCGACATGCCGATCCCGCCAATGCCGACGAAATGGATTGTCCCGATATCGGTGCCGACACCCTTCACTGCGCACTATCCTTTGCCAGCGCCTCGTTGCGTGCGGTCAGCCGCTGCGGTGCCTCTTTTTCCGTTTTCATCGTCTTGCCCAGCGGCGAAGTGCCGAAACTTTCGACCAGATCGGCGAGATCATTGACCGCTTCGGGCCGCCCGCAGGCCTTTGCACAACGTGCCGCATTTTCGAGCGCGCCGGTACTCAACGCGATCTTCTGGATCTGCTTGACCATCGCGCCGCGCATCTTGTCGAGCGCAGCCGACTGCTGCAGACGCAGCTTGTTGGTCCTGTCGTCGCTGCCGGAGTCGAAATTCCGAGTGGTGATGGCCGGCTGCCGGATCACGCGGGCACCGCCTGCGGCCACCATTTCCTTCACATTATAGGTCTGGTGGTCATCCATAGCGCCGGGCAACGGGATCAGGATCGCCGGCCGGCCTGCGGTGGTCAGTTCGGCAATGGTCGAAGCCCCTGCCCGGCCGATCACCAGATGCGCCCAGCCCAGCCGGTCCGGCAGATCGGGCAGATAGGTCGCCAACTCTGCCGGGATATCATGTTCGGCATATTTCGCCCGTACCCGTTCGATATCGTCTTCCCGGCATTGCTGGGTGATCTGCAGACGGCGGCGCAGATGCACGGGCAGCATGGCCATGGCATCCGGCACAACATCGGAAAGAATGGAGGCACCCTGGCTGCCGCCGGTTACCAATACGCGGAAAATTCCGTTGTCGGACAAGATCGGATAGAGCTCGTCGCGCAACGCAACCACTTCCTCGCGCACCGGGTTGCCGACCAGATGGACCTTTTCCTGATATTTCGGCTTGATCCGCAGCACATCGGGATAGGCAGTGGCTATGGCATTGACCGAACGTGACGCGAGCCGGTTGACGCGCCCGAGAACCGCATTCTGTTCGTGCACGATGGTCGGAATATCCTTGCTGTTCGCGGCGAGCAGCGCGGGATAGGCGGGATAGCCGCCAAAGCCGACGACCGCGGAAGGCTGGAACGTATCGTAAAGCTGCATTGCCATCCGACGCCCCTTGAGAATGGCGCGGATACCCCCGATCCAGCTGCGCGGGTCCTTGGTGATCCGGCCGGCGGGCAGAACATGCACCTGCGCCTCTTCGATCATGCCTGGTATTTTTTCGCCGCGCTCATCGGTGATCATCGCCACCCGGTGCCCGCGCAGGACCAGCTCCTTGGCCAGCGCATAGGCCGGGATCATGTGGCCGCCGGTGCCGCCCGCTGCCAGAACATAATGTTTCGAAAAACTCATACCGCTATCCGTTCCCGCTCGGGCCAGGCCGAGACATATTGTGAACGGTCAAGATACGGGTTTCGTCGTGTAAATGCGAGCAAAAGTCCGACGCCGATGCACAGGGCGAGAATGGACGAGCCGCCATAGCTGATGAACGGCAGAGTCATGCCCTTGGACGGGAACAGTTGCAGGTTCACCGCCATGTTGATCAGCGCCTGCCCGCCAAATTGGGCGGTCAGGCCGGTTACCGCTAGAATGATGAAATTATCCTCTTCGTCGAGCAGCCGCAAAAACACGCGAACGATGATCGCGAGATAGACGAGCGCGATGGCCATGCAGGCAAGCAGGCCGAATTCCTCGCCGATAACCGAGAAAATATAGTCGGTATGCGCCTCGGGAAGTTTGAACTTGGCCGTGCCCAGTCCCGGGCCGGTACCGAGCAAGCCGCCACCCGTAAGGGCTTTGTGGGCGAACATTACCTGGTCAAATTCGCCGCCGCCAAACAGCCATGCGTTGATCCGCTGGGTTGCCACGGGATAGAGGAAATAGGCTCCGACCAGGCCGCCAACGCCGGCGATGCCGATCCCCGCGATCAGGCGGGCCGAAAGTCCGGACACGGTCATTACCGCAAACCAGATGCCGCAGATCAATATGGTCTCGCCGAGATTGGGTTGCATCATCATCAATATGGCGATGATCGCCGTCAGAACCACGGACAGAGAAATCACCGGCAGGGCCGGATCCTTGATCCGGAGCGACAGCAGCCAGGCCAGCGTCACCGCGTAAAGCGGCTTGAGAAATTCGCCGGGCTGGATAGTCGCGAAACCGTAGCCGATCCAGCGCTGGGCACCGTTGACGGATTTGCCGAAAACCGGAACCAAGAACAGCAATATGACGGCCGCAACTGCAGCCAGAATAGCGAAACGCCTCGCCTGTTCCTTCGGCAGCATCGAAACCACGAGCATCACCGGAACACCGACGACGACCCAGCCAAGCTGGCGGTAGAAATAATAGAGCGGTTCGATCGTCACCGCTGCAGT
>JBALUX010000112.1:5679-9600 GCA_036963725.1 Parasphingorhabdus sp.
GCAGTGCTCTGCTTCAGCGCGGTAACCGGAGACGCCGCCGCGACCGCGATCAGGCCGATGGCGACCAAGGTCAGGATAAGCCCTAGCAGCACCCGGTCGAGTTCCCAGAACCAGATTGCGAGCGGCGAGCGGTCGCTACGTCCGAACCGCGATTGCAGCTGGAAGCGCTTCTTCTTGAGCGCGCCGGAAATTTCGGGAAGCGGATTTGCCGGTCCGGCTTCTTGTTCAGATGCGCTCATCTTGCTGCCTCCCCGGTGGCGGTTCCGATCAGATCACTCTCGATCACCGAATTGACGGCGCTGCGGAAACAATTGCCGCGCGCTTCAAAATCGCGGAACTGGTCAAATGAAGCGCAGGCCGGCGACAGCAATATCACTTCGCCGGGCTGCGCATTGGCAGCGGCCCGTTGTACGGCGGTGAGAATCATTTCGCAGGATTCAACCGGAACATGGCCGGCCAGCAATTTACCGAACAGGGGACCGGCTTCACCGATCGTATAGGCCCGGACGACATTATTGTAGAAGGGCTCACATTCGGTCAGCGTGTCGCTTTTCGGCAAGCCCCCGAGAATCCAGTGAATTTTCGGATAAGCACCGAGCGCCGGACCGGTCGAAGCCGGGTTGGTCGCCTTGCTGTCGTTGACGAACAATACGCCTCTGGCTTCGGCGATGCGTTCCATGCGGTGCGGCAGGCCGGTGAAGGCGACGAGTGCCGGCCGCCATTGCTCTTCGCCAATGCCGAGAGCCTCGACCGTGGCGATCGCTGCAATCGCGTTCTGGAGATTGTGAGGTCCTTGCAGCGATGGCCAGTCCTTCTGTCCGGCCAGTTCGATGCCGCTGGTGTCGAAGATATTCTTCACCCGACCGAGATCGCGCAGGCCGTGCAGGGCCAATTGGGTTTTTGCATCATCGCTGGCGAAGATCGCGACGTGGTCTGCTCCCAGCATGTCGAACAGACGCGCCTTTGCCGCAGCATAAGCGTCGAAGCCCTCATAACGATCAAGATGGTCCGGGCTGATATTGAGCAGCAGCGCGACATCGCAGTCGAGACTGTTGGTCAGGTCAATCTGGTAGCTGGACAGTTCCAGCACATAGACACCGCCCTCGGGCAGCGGTTCCTGCGACAGGATCGGTACGCCGATATTGCCGCCCATCACCGCCGGGACACCAGCATATTGTAATATATGGTGGACCAGAGCGGTGGTTGTCGATTTGCCGTTGGTGCCGGTGATGCCGACCACCCGGTGCGCCGGCAGTTCTGACCGCGCCTGGGCGAATAATTCAATATCGCCGATGATCGGGACGCCGTCGGACTTTGCCTTTTGCGCGATCGGATGATTGTTGAGCGGCACGCCGGGAGAGACGACAATCGCCTCATAGCCGGTCAGATCACTTTCCAGCGGATCAGCGATAAGCGCCTTGTCGGCAACGCTGTCGCGCAATTCTTCGCGATTATCCCATGCAAGCAATTGCGCTCCGCTGGCATGCAGACTTTCCAGCACCGCCATGCCGGACCGGGCCAGTCCAAGAATGGCATAGCGCTTTCCGGCAAAGGCGGAGGAGACGATCATCTGAGTTTCAACGTCGCCAATCCGGCGAGTGCGAGCACCAGACTGATGATCCAGAAGCGGATCACGATGGTGGATTCGGACCAGCCAAGCTGTTCGAAATGATGGTGAATCGGGGCCATGCGAAAGACGCGGCGGCCGGTGCGTTTGAAGAAAAATACCTGGACGATCACCGACACGGCTTCGAGCACGAACAGGCCGCCGACCAGTGCCAGCACGATTTCATGATGGATCGAGACGGCAATCGCGCCGAGCGCGCCACCGAGAGCGAGGCTGCCGGTATCGCCCATGAACACCGCTGCTGGCGGCGCATTGAACCACAGGAAAGCAAGGCAGGCGCCGATCACGCAGGCGCAGAAAATTGCCAACTCTCCTGCTCCGCGAACAAAAGGGATGCCAAGATATTCGGAGAAAACCGCGTTACCGGAGAGATAGACGAGAACCAGAAAGGTCGCGCTGGCGATCACCACCGGCATGGTCGCAAGACCATCCAGCCCGTCGGTCAGATTTACCGCATTGCCGGCACCGACGATCACGAACATTGCGAACGGAATGTAAAAATAGCCGAGGTCGATCTGCACATCGTTGAAAAACGGTACATAGAGGCTGGTACCGATCTGCTGCACAATCAGCCATGTAGCGAAACCGGCAATGATGAATTCCAGCAACAGCCGGACGCGGCCCGGAATGCCCTTGTGGCTCGCTTTGCGGACCTTATCATAGTCATCCATGAAGCCGATTGCGCCGAAGCCGAGCGTCACGAAAATGCAGGCCCAGACGAACATATTGCTAAGATCCATCCACAACAGTAGCGAAGTCACCACCGAAATCAGGATCATCAGACCGCCCATGGTCGGCGTTCCGGCTTTTTTCAGATGGGTGATCGGGCCATCCTCGCGGATCGGCTGTCCCTTGCCCTGCCGCATGCGCAGCATGTTGATGAACTTTGGACCGATCAGGAGACCGATGAAAAGCGACGTCGATATGGCGGCACCCGAGCGAAAGCTCAGATAGCGAAAGACGTTGAAAATACCTTCGAATTCAAGCCATTGGGCCAGTAAATAAAACATCAATACTCCCCGCTTACCAACGCGGAAACCGCGGAGGAAAGCCCCAGATAATTTGAACCCTTGACCAGAAGGATATCCCCGTCGCTGAGCAATTTTGCGACCTCGGTCAGCGCGTCCGAAGCACTTGCCGCATGTGACATTTTCACGCCCCGATCAAGGCCCTGTTCGAGTTTCGCGGCAGTATGTGCCATATCTTCGCCAACCAAGATGATGGCCTTGGCCCCAGTCAGCAGAATATCGTCGGCCAGAGCGGTGTGATAGCGTGCCGATTGTTCGCCCAGCTCACCCATCGCACCCAATATTACGATTTTCTGTCCGGCACAGGGCTCGCTAGTAAAATGTTGTAAGGTCGCTTTCATCGATGCCGGATTGGCATTGTAGCTCTCGTCGATAACCGTCGCTGTCCCACCGGATTTGAGCGAGACGAGATGGCGACGTCCGCGACCGTCGATGCCGCTCATTTCTGCGAGCGCCAGACCTGCGGTAGCGAGATCACCGCCCACTGCACGCACAGCAGCGAGTATCGCCAGAGAATTGGACACCCAGTGGCGGCCGGCCTCGGCTATCGTGAAGCAGAGACTTTGCTCACCGAGCTTTGCCGTCACCAGCGAGCCGCCGCGCGGTGCTGGAACCACATCAATCGCGCGGACGTCGGCGCCGGCTTCAAATCCGAAAGATATCACATGCTCTGCGTGGCGTTCCGCCTTATTCCGCAGCCGCTGGCAATGCGGGCTGTCATGCGGGATGATCGCTGTACCGCCGGGCATCAGGCCTTCGAATATCTCGGCCTTGGCATCAACGATGCCGGCCTCGCCATTGGAAAAATTGCCGATATGGGCGGGCGCTATAGCGGTGACGATCGCGGCATGCGGCCGCACCAGACGGGTGAGCGCCGACAGTTCATGCGCGTGGTTCATGCCCATTTCGAAAATGCCATATTTCGTATCTTCCGGCATCCGCGACAGGCTGAGCGGGACGCCGACATGATTATTATAGCTTTTGACCGACCGGTGCGCCTTGCCGAAAGAGCAGCGGTCGAGAGCGGCAAACAAAGCCTCCTTGGTACCGGTCTTGCCGACCGATCCGGTCACCCCGATGATTTTTGCGGAGGTGCGGGCTCGTGACGCAATGGCCAATGCATCGAGCGCTTTAACGGTGTCGGATACCAAAACATGCGGACCGTCGACCGGTTCGCTGACAATGGCGCCGGCCGCTCCAGAGGCAAAAGCCTGTTCGACGTGCAAATGACCGTCGCTATGCTCGCCCTTGAGTGCGACGAACAGG
>JBALUX010000113.1:0-9564 GCA_036963725.1 Parasphingorhabdus sp.
CATGCAGTTTGACGACATGGCCGAGCATCTTGTCTTTGGCGGCAATATCGACCTTGTTCATGACCAATATGGTTTTCTCTGAACGATGCTTGATCCGCTCCACGATCGAGGTGACCTTGGTTCCAAGACCGGCCCGTGAATCGACAAGCATTACGATAATGTCGGCGTCTTCGGCGCCTTCCCAGGCAGCGGACACCATCGCCCGATCGAGACGGCGATGCGGTTCGAATATGCCCGGTGTATCGACCAGCAGAAGCTGTGTATCTTCCTCGATCGCTATGCCAAGAAGCCGCGTTCGGGTGGTTTGCGGCTTCGAACTGGTTATCGCGACTTTCTGTCCGACTAAGGCATTGATCAGGGTTGATTTGCCGGCATTGGGAGCGCCTATCAATGCCACTACGCCGCATTTTTGAGTCATGTGAATTTTTCCAGAAATTTCTTGGCAGCTTCGGTCTCGGCTGCCTGAATGGCAGAAGCCGTGGCCTCGACCTCGCCAATATTGCTAACATGCACCCGAACGGTGAATTTCAAATCATGATGGGGACCGCTTTTCTCGACCAGTTCATAGGCCGGAACCTTGCGATTATTGGCTGCGGCCCATTCCTGCAATGCAGATTTGGGATGCCGGATGTCGCCGACTGTAGCAGTGAAGCGGCTCTCCCAATGGCGGAGAATGAAGCTGCGGGCAGCCTCCATACCATGATCGATATAGACGGCGCCGATCAGCGATTCCATAACGTCTCCCAAAACCTTGACGCTTTGCCGCGCGCCATCGTCACGTGCTTGTTTCCCAAGCAGGACATGATCGCCAACGCCGATTTGCTTGGCGACTTCACCGCACACTGAGCCGGAAACCAGCCCGTTGAGACGTTGGGATAACTGGCCTTCCGGTTCCTGCGGAAACTGGTGATAGAGATGATCCGCGATCACCAGGCCCAATACCCGGTCTCCCAGAAATTCCAGACGCTGATAATCTTTTTGCCCGTGGCTGCCGTGGGTTGCAGCCCTTATATAGAGATCCGGAGTCCCAGGCTGTTTACCGGTGATCTCCGCGACCCAGTCGAGAAACTCCGGCCGGCTCAAAATCCTTCTCCGATGCGGTCCCAGCGCGCAGCGGTAAACCATGTCCAAGGCTTGATCCACTCGGCAGAACCGTCGGTAGAGAAGACAGAAACCAGCGCTTTGCCGACAAGATTTTCCTCGGGGACCATGCCTATAGCCTGACCCTCTTGCGCAGGAAAGCGGCTGTCGGCGCTGCGATCGCGGTTGTCGCCCATCAAAAACATATGGCCTTCCGGTACGACGAATGCCTGCGTATCGTCGCCTTCGCTATTCTCGTAAATATCCAGAATGCGATAGCTGACGCCGTTGGGCAATGTTTCCTGAAACTGCGGATAGCGGCAGACGGCAGTGCCATTGCCAGCTGCCGATTGAAATTCGGGGCGGTAACAGGGGCTGTTGGGTGTCACAGGATGCTCGAAATCATCGATCCGCTGCCGTTCGACTGGCTTGCCGTTAATCGAGACCACGCCCTTTGTGACCTGAACGATGTCGCCGGACAGAGCGATCACCCGCTTGATATAGTCATCATGCGCGCTTGGCGGCGCCTTGAACACGACCACATCGCCCGGTGTGGGAGAATTGGGTAACACGCGTCCGGGAAACAGCGGTATATTGAACGGCAGGCTATATCTGGAAAAACCGTAGGGCCATTTCGCCACCAGCAGATAATCGCCTACGACCAAACGCGGTTGCATCGATTCTGAGGGAATATTGAAAGGGGAGATGATGAAACTGCGCAATATCAGGATGAATAATGCAAGTTTTACAAGGAACGCGACAAAGTCGCCGGTTTCCGATCGTTCTGCTTTATCTCGCGCCATGGCGCCCCTTCGCCGACATTGGCTGTGGCGTCAAGATTTCTTGCGATCTCGAACCTGTGGAGATTTTCAACTTGAGACGGGCCTGTTCGGCGGATAGGGCGGATTAACTCACGGGATACTCGCAATTTCAGATCTAGAGATTGGACGATTGAATGACTTCAGACCATTGGCAGGCGATCAAGACGATACCGCAGGTTTCGCTAAATCAGATGTTCGAGGAAGATGGTGGCCGGGTCGCCAGTCTCGGACTGGAGCATGCGGGCCTCTATTTTGATTTTTCCAAGACCCATCTGGACGATAGCCTGGTTCAAGCCTTCGAGAAACTGGCCGACGACATGGGGCTGTCGGCAAAGAGGGAAGCTTTGCTCTCGGGCGAACCGGTCAACGTCAGCGAAGGCCGGGCGGCTGAGCATTGCGCGGAGCGCGGCACCGGCAATCCGGCGAGCGTCGAAAATGCCAACGCGCTACACCAGCGGATGAAAAGTCTGATCGAAGTCATCGACGCCGGTGTCCTCGGCGAATTTACCCAAATCATTCACCTCGGCATTGGCGGCTCGGCTTTGGGGCCCAAAATGTTGCACCAGGCGCTTAAGCTGGGCGATGAAAAATATGAACTTGCCGTCGTTTCCAATATCGATGGCGCCGCCCTTGAACCGGTTCTGGAGCGTTTCGATGCAAGCAAGACCTTGCTCGTGATTGCGTCGAAGACATTTACCACAGCTGAAACGCTGCTGAATGCGCAATCGGTGGTCGACTGGATGGCGGAGCAGGGTATCGACGATCCGCTGGGCCAAGTAATCGCGCTGACAGCCGATCCGGAGCAAGCCGTCGAATGGGGCGTAGATGAAACCCGGATTCTCCCGTTTTCCGAGACGGTCGGCGGGCGTTATTCTCTATGGTCCTCAATCGGCTTCAGCGTCGCGCTGGCACTGGGCTATGATGTGTTTGAAGATTTGCTGGCGGGCGCTGCCGCCATGGATCGGCATTTCCAGGATGCGCCCTGGGGCCAGAACATTCCGGTACTCGCGGCCTTTGCCGATCAATATTACGCACAGGTTCGTGGCTGCGAGACGCGGGCTGTCTTTGCCTATGACGAACGTCTGGGGCTGGTGCCCGACTATCTCCAGCAGCTGGAAATGGAGAGCAATGGCAAGTCGGTAACTCTCGATGGTGAGCCGCTTGCGCTGCATTCGAGCCCGATCGTCTGGGGCGGCGTCGGTACCGATGCCCAGCATGCGGTTTTCCAGTTGCTCCATCAGGGTACGCATCTGGTGCCGGTAGAATTTCTTGCGGTCATCGAACCGGGCGATTCACTGAGTCCCGCCCACCATAATGGCCTGTTGCTCAATTGCTTCGCGCAAGGGGCAGCGCTGATGGCGGGTAAAAAATCCGATGACAGTGATCGAAACTATCCGGGTGACAGACCGTCGGTCACGATATTATTGGAAGATTTGGAAGCTCGTTCACTGGGTGCGCTGCTGGCTTTTTACGAGCATCGGACTTTTGTGAATGCGGTTTTGCTGAATATCAATCCATTCGATCAATTCGGTGTCGAGCTTGGCAAGCAGATGGCAAACAAGCTGGCGGACGAAGATGGTAACCGATTGGACGCATCGACCGAAGAGTTAAAGAAGCGGGCTTTTGGAGCCTGACAACAAGGAATTATTGATGGCTGAATATGATTATGACCTGTTCGTTATCGGGGCAGGTTCCGGCGGAACACGGGCTGCTCGGGTGTCTGCGTCTTACGGCGCGAAAGTTGCGGTAGCAGAGGAATATCGCGTCGGCGGCACCTGCGTTATCCGCGGCTGCGTGCCCAAGAAGTTGCTGGTCTACGGCTCCCATTTTTCCGAAGAACTGGAAGACGGCAAGAATTTCGGCTGGACCTGGGACAATGCCAAATTCGACTGGACCAGATTGCGCGACCATGTTCTCAAGGACGTCGACCGGCTGAACAATGCCTATACCGATACGTTGAAAAACCACGGGGTTGAGATCATTCTCGAACGCGCCGAACTGACCGGACCGCATGAGATCAAGCTGGCTGGTGGCAAGACTGTGACGGCCAAATATATTTTGATTGCGGTTGGCGCATGGCCTGCCGTGGCTGATTTTCCGGGTAGTGATTTGATGTCGACTTCGAACGACATGTTCCATCTGGAGAAGCTGCCGGAGACTATCATCATTGCGGGCGGCGGCTATATAGCCAATGAATTTGCCGGTATTTTCAATGGCTTGGGTAGTGATGTCACGGTGGTCAACCGCTCCGACATCATATTGCGCGGCTATGACGAAAGCGTGCGCGACCGGCTGATTCAGATCTCGCTCGCCAAGGGCATTGATTTCAAATTCAACTGCGCATTCGACAGGATCGAAAAGCGCGATGATGGCGCGCTCGATGTGTATATGGATGGCAAAAAAGATCCGGTTCGTGCCGATGTTGTGCTCGCAGCGACCGGAAGACGACCAAAAGTTGACGGTTTGGGGCTGGAAAATGCCGGCGTTGCCACCAATGACAAAAATGCGATCATCGTCGACGACTATAGCCAGACCAATGTCGAGAATATCTACGCCGTCGGAGATGTCACGGACCGCGTGCAACTGACCCCGATTGCAATCCGCGAAGGACAGGCTTTTGCCGACACCGTCTTCGGCGACAATCCCCGCACAGTGGATTATGACAATATTCCTTCGGCGGTATTCTCCCAGCCACCGATTGCCTCGGTCGGTCTGACCGAGAGCGAAGCGCGCGAGCAATATGGCAATATCAAAGTCTATTCGTCCGATTTCCGCGCAATGCGCAACGTCTTCGCCGACCGCGCGGAACGCAGCCTCTACAAGATGATTGTCGAGCATCCGACCGAGAAGATCCTTGGCCTGCACATGATCGGCCCCGATGCGCCGGAAATTTTGCAGGCGGCGGCGATCGCGGTGAAAGCCGGCCTGACCAAACAGGCATTTGACGATACGGTCGCCCTGCATCCGAGCATGGCCGAGGAACTGGTCCTGTTTAAATAGATAACGTTACGGCTTCCGTAGCGAAAAGGTCAGGTTTAATCGCGCGATTAATTACTATTGACGATTGCCTAACCGGCTGTGCATTGACTAGGGCATATCGCACCAAGTGATTCACAGCCGGGGGTTTAATGTCAGACATTATCGCACAATTGGAAGCCAAGCGCGCCGAAGCTATGCTCGGCGGCGGGCAGAAGCGGATTGATAGCCAGCACGCCAAGGGCAAGCTGACCGCGCGGGAGCGGCTCGAGATATTGCTCGACGACGGCTCGTTCGAAGAGATCGACATGTATGTCGAACATAATTGCGTCGATTTCGGCATGGAACAGACGAAAATTGCCGGCGATGGCGTGGTCACCGGCTCCGGCACGATCAACGGCCGCTTGGTTTTCGTCTTCTCCCAGGACTTCACCGTTTTCGGCGGATCGCTCTCCGAGCGCCATGCCGAAAAGATCTGCAAGGTCCTCGAGAACGCCATGAAGGTCGGCGCTCCGGTCATCGGCATCAACGACAGCGGCGGCGCGCGTATCCAGGAAGGCGTGGCATCGCTTGGCGGCTATGCCGATGTGTTCCAGAAAAATGTTCTCGCCAGCGGCGTCATTCCGCAGCTCAGCCTGATCATGGGGCCTTGCGCAGGCGGTGCTGTCTATTCACCGGCGATGACCGACTTCATCTTCATGGTGAAGGACAGCAGCTATATGTTCGTCACCGGCCCCGATGTGGTCAAGACCGTGACCAACGAGATTGTGACGCAGGAAGAACTGGGCGGGGCGGTCACGCACACGACCAAGACCAGCGTCGCCGATGTGGCTTATGACAATGATATCGAAGCCTTGTTGGCAGCGCGTGATTTCATTGACTTCATGCCCTTGTCCAATCGCGAAGAAGTGCCGGAGCGGCCGACCGCCGATCCGTGGGACCGGCTCGAGGAAAGCCTCGATACCTTGATCCCGGACAATGCCAACCAGCCGTATGACATGCACGAAGTCATCCGCAAGATGGTCGACGAAGGCGATTTCTTTGAAGTCCAGCCCGCTCATGCCGGCAATATCATCTGCGGCTTTGGCCGGATGGAAGGCTCCACCGTCGGTGTCGTCGCTAACCAGCCAATGGTGCTCGCGGGTTGTCTAGATATCAACGCGTCCAAAAAAGCGGCGCGTTTTGTCCGCTATTGCGATGCGTTCAATATTCCGATCGTCACTTTGGTCGACGTGCCTGGCTTCCTGCCCGGCACTTCACAAGAGCATAACGGCATTATCAAGCATGGAGCCAAGCTGCTCTTCGCTTATGCCGAAGCGACCGTGCCGAAAATCACCATCATCACCCGCAAAGCCTATGGCGGCGCCTATGACGTGATGGCCTCGAAGCATCTGCGCGGCGATCTCAACTATGCCTGGCCGACCGCTGAAATCGCCGTGATGGGCGCAAAAGGCGCGGTCGAAATTATCTTCCGCGGCAAGACACCGGAAGAAATCGCCGAGCATACGGCGGAATATGAAGCGCGCTTCGCCAACCCGTTCATCGCGGCGCAAAAGGGCTTTATCGACGAGGTAATCCTGCCGCATTCGACCCGGCGTCGGGTGGCTCTGGGGTTGCGGAAACTGCGGAATAAGCAGTTGGAGAACCCTTGGAAGAAGCATGACAATATTCCGTTGTGAGTGATTTCAGCATGGCATCGTTTCAAAAGGGTGACTTGGTCAAATTGAAGTCCGGCGGACCTACGATGACCGTGGATGCTTGCCCCGGAGATGAGAGCGGTCATTCAAAACGCACAATATTTGGTTCAAAAACAATAAAATGGTCCGACTATTGCTGCAGATGGTACGACGGGAAAGAGTATGTTTATGAACAGTTTGGCGTACATTTACTCAAGTCTGTGGATGAATAAATGCCAACAGGACTAGTAGCCCTCCTCGACGACGTTGCAGCCATTGCGAAAGTTGCTGCCGCGTCGGTTGACGATATCGGCGCCGCCGCTGCGCGTGCCGGAACGAAATCCGCTGGCGTGGTGATCGACGATGCCGCCGTGACGCCGACCTATGTCACCGGCTTTGACCCATCACGCGAATTGCCGATGATCTGGAAAATCACCAAGGGGTCGTTCAAGAACAAGCTGGTCTTTTTGCTACCGGCAGCGGTGCTTTTGGGACAATTTGCGCCCTTTTTGATTCCGATCATCCTGATTTTTGGCGGCTTGTTTCTCTGTTACGAGGCCGCCGAAAAGGTGCTGGAATTTTTCCACGTCGACGAATCCACCAAGCATGAGCAGCCCGCGATTATCGAGGGGCCGGGGCGCGAGAAGGAGATGGTCTCGGGCGCGATCCGAACCGACCTGATCCTGTCCGGCGAGATCATGGCCATCGCCTTGTCCGAGCTGACCAATCAGGTCTGGTGGGAACAGGCGATCATATTGGCGATCATCGGCATCGTGATCACCGTCGCCGTCTATGGCGCGGTCGCGCTGATCGTGAAGATGGATGATATCGGCCTGCATATCGCGCAGAATAATGACGGCGCGTTGCGGTCCTTTGGCTGCGGTCTGGTACGGCTGATGCCGAAGCTGCTTGCTGCGCTCTCGATCATCGGCACCCTGGCCATGGCCTGGGTCGGTGGCGGATTGCTGGTGCACAATATTGCAGCCGTTGGCTGGCATGGTCCCGAACATCTGATCGATATCATTTCGCATCCCCTGGTCGGCCTGTTCCCGGCTTCGGCCAAGCTGATGGTCGGCGGCATCGCCTTTGCTCTCTTGTCGGGCATATTGGGCGTTCTCGTCGGCGCTGGCATCGCGCCGCTGGTACATAAATTCATTCCGCACGGAGAAGCACATTGAAATTAGGCCGCCTCAACCACATCGGTGTTGTTACGCCGTCGATCACCGACAGCATCGCCCACTGGCGCGATGTCATGGGCGCTACGTCTATTTGCGAACCATTCGATCTGCCCGCACAGGGCGTGAAGGTCTGTTTTGTCGATACGCCGGCGGAAGGCCCGACCAACGGCACCCAGATCGAGCTGATCGAGCCGCTCAGCGAAGATAGCCCGATACACGGTTTCCTGACCAAAAACCCGCTCGGCGGGCAGCATCATATCTGTTTCGAAGTGCCTGACATTCATGCTGCCAAGGCCGAGTTCGAAGCGATGGGTAAGCGCGTGCTCGGCGAACCGCGCATCGGCGCGCACGGCACGCTTATCTTTTTTGTGCATCCCAAGGATATGGGCGGGATGCTAACCGAGATTATGGAAACGCCCAAAGGGCATTAATTATACAATCGTCATCCTGAACTTGTTTCAGGATCTCATGGGGTCCTGAAACAAGTTCAGGATGACGAAATATTCAAAAGGACCGCACATGGAATTCGAAAATATCAAGCTCGACATCACCGATCAGGTGGCCACCATCACGCTCAACAAGCCGGAGCGGCTCAACGCCTGTTCGCTGGGGATGGCGGATGACATTTTCATCGCGCTGGACAAGCTGGAAGACGCGCGCGCTTTGGTGATTACCGGTGAAGGCCGTGCCTTCTGCGCCGGCGCCGATTTGCAGGCGAAAAACGACAGCGCCTTGTCGGGCGGGCAGGGCAGCTATGCTGCGCTCAACCAGCATTATAATCCGTTGATGCTGAAGCTTGCCAAGCTCAACATCCCGACGATCACGGCGGTCAACGGACCGGCTGCCGGCGTTGGTTGTTCGATCGCGCTGGCGAGCGATTTCGCGATTGCCGGTAAATCGGCTTATTTCCTGCAGGCCTTCGTCAATATCGGTCTTGTGCCCGACGGTGGCGCATCGTGGATGCTGACCCGTCTGGTCGGCAAGGCCCGCGCAACGGAAATGATGCTGCTCGGCGAGAAGATCCATGGTGAAAAAGCCGCAGAATGGGGACTGATCTATAAATGCGTTGAAGATGCTGCGCTGATGGATGAAGCGGGCATGCTGGCAAAACGTCTGGCGGGTGGCCCGACCGTAGCTTTGGGCGTGATGCGCCAGAATCTGGCGGCAGCGCTCGAAAGCGACTATGCTTCGGCGCTAGTACGGGAAGCCGAAGGCCAGCGGATCGCCGGTGACAGCAAGGACGCGCGCGAAGGCGCGATCGCATTTTTGCAGAAGCGCAAGACGGACTTCAAGGGTGAATGAAGACCGTTAGACCTGGGCTTGTCGAAGGGCGCCTCTCGCTTGAGTGGCGTGGTTCGACAGGCTCGCCACTAGCGGCTATTATTTTCGAATATTTCTACACAGGGCAGATATGACCGATAAACCGACGATCAAAGACTGGCAGGAACTGGCCAATAAGGAAGTGAAGGGCCGCGATCTCACTTGGGAAACGCCCGAGGGTATCGCCGTCAAGCCGCTTTACACCGCAGAAGATGCCGGTGATCCGGGATTGCCTGGCTTTGGTCCGTTTACCCGTGGCGTCAAGGCCAGCATGTATGCCGGACGTCCTTGGACGATCCGCCAATATGCCGGTTTTTCGACGGCCGAGGAATCCAACGCTTTCTATCGTCGCAATCTGGCGGCGGGGCAAAAGGGCCTTTCGGTAGCCTTCGATCTCGCCACGCACCGTGGCTATGACAGCGACCATCCGCGCGTGGTTGGCGATGTCGGCAAGGCCGGCGTCGCGATTGACAGCGTCGAGGATATGAAAATCCTGTTCGACCAGATCCCTCT
>JBALUX010000114.1:0-9436 GCA_036963725.1 Parasphingorhabdus sp.
CAGCAACAGACCCTCGGTGTTCATGTCGAGCCGGCCGATCGGCAACACCCGCTCCATGTCCGTGGGCAGGACGTCGTAGATCGTCTTCTTGCCGGAGAAATCGCGCTCGGCGGTCAGATAGCCGTTGGGCTTGTGAAAGCGGTACAGCTTGGCCGGTGAGGGCTCCGCGACCGGATTGCCGTCTACCGTGATCCCCGTCAGATTCTTGAGCAGCAGCGAAGGATGCTCGACGAGTTCGCCGTTCAGGGCAATCCGTCCCGCGTCAATCATCCGCTCGATTTCGCGGCGCGATGCGACGCCGGCGCGAGCGAGCAATTTGGCAATGCGCTGCCCTTCGCGAACGTCGCTGGTCGGCGCTTTGGCCGCCGTCGCCGGCTTTGCTCCGGGGGTCGGTTTTGCGCGATATATCTTGGCTGGTTTATCTTCGGTCATAGGTGGGTTCCATGGCGGAAAAATGCGCTGGCTGCAATCTGTAACCTCTGGTTTGGTGACTGCGAATAGCTATTGTCACCTCATTGGAGTTTGAAATGAGCAAGATCATCCCGTGTCTATTGTTTACCGGAGCCGCTTTAGCCGGCTTGATCGGCCTGCAACTCACGCCACCGGCTCAGGCCGGCTCTGGTTCGCTGGTGACGTCCGCGCAAAGTTTCGATGACGAGGCTCGACCCGCCAACCCTGTCGTCATCGAACTTTTCACCAGTCAGGGATGTTCGTCCTGTCCCCCCGCAGATTTGCTGGCCAGACGGCTGGCAAAAGACGACTCCCTGCTGGTGATCACGCGGCCGGTGACATACTGGGACCGGCTTGGCTGGAAAGACACGCTGGCGCGCGAAGATAATACGCGGTTGCAGCGCGCCTATGCCGACAAGGGCGATGAAGGATCAGGCGTGTATACGCCGCAAATGGTGGTCAACGGCGGTGGCGGAGCCGTCGGTTCGCGCGAAAATGATATCCGCTCGCTGGTCCGGCGGGCTGACCGGTCCGGTCCGGTTGTGACCGCTGTCCCCGACGATAGCGGTCAGATGATTGTCACGATTACCGGCAAGTCCGACTATCTGGCCGGTGTATCGCTGATCGCGCTCAGTTCTTCCGAAACGGTGCGCATCGGTCGCGGCGAAAATGGCGGGCGGACGATGCATTATGTCAATGTGGTCAAGGCGGAACGCAATCTGGGCAGCTGGCGCGGCAAGCCGACGCGCTTCGTCATAGCGCGTGAAAATCTGACCATCGCCGGCGCGGACAGATATGCGATCCTTGTCCAGCGTCCGGGGGCAGGGCCGATTGTCGCGGCCAAGCTGCTGGATATCTAATGCGCATCAAAATCAAGCTGGCATTCAGGTGAATAGGCGCTAAAGATTCCTCCTGTTCTAGGGAGAGTTTGGCGTGAGTGAGCAAGCAGCAGTATCGGGATGGCGCGGTTATCTTCCTGCCGGAGTGCGCCCGTATAGCGAAGCGGCGCCTTTGGCGGCTCTCTTCCTGGGTGTATCCTCGGCGCTGCCGCTGACCATGATCGCGGCGACCTTGACCACACGTCTGGCGCAGGCGGGAATCGAAAAATCGACCGTGACCGCTTTTGCGCTGACCTTTCTCGCCTATAATTTCAAATGGCTGTGGGCACCGATTATCGATGTAGTGAAATTGCCGATCATCGGTCGCGTCGGACAACGGCTGTCCTGGCTCATCGTCACTGCGGCTTTGGCCATGGCAGCGATCATCTATCTCGGCTCGCTTGACCCTGCCAAGGATATCGCCGCTGTCGCGGTTGCCGCGATCATGGTCGGAGTAGCCGGCGCAACATTCGACGTCGTGATAGATGCCTATCGCATCGAATTGCTCGAACCCGAGCAATTGGGCGTCGGCTCCGGCATGTCGCAATATGGCTGGCGTATCGGTGCGGCAACGGCTGGCGCTGTGGCGCTGGTGGTGGCGGCGCGGACCAACTGGTCGATCGCTTATTATGTCTGTTCGCTGTTCGCTTTATTTGCCGTGATCGTCGGCCTGATCATGCGCGAACCGAGCCGCCGGCAAGAACCGATGGCGCTGAAAGGCCCGCTGGAGGCGGCAAAAGCCTACGTCAGTCCGCTGGTGGAATTTTTCAAACGCTCCGGTGCGCTGCTCGTGTTGTTGTTCGTTCTGGTTCACAAAATCGGCGACACGCTGGCCAACCTGACCTTCCGGCTGTTGTTCGAGGACCTTGGCTTTACCAATGACGAGATCGCTTTTTACGATGTCAGTCTGGGCTTCTTCGCCTTTCTGATCGGTATCTTCGTCGGCGGCCTGGTCTATTCGCGCCTCGGCATGAAAAAGGCAGTCATGCTAAGCTTGATCCTGATGGCGGTCAGCAACCTGTCCTTTGCCGGTCTTGCTGCTGCAGGCCATAGCAACTGGGGCATGGCAGGCGCGATCGGTTTCGAGAATTTCGCCAGCGGTGTCGGCGGTGTCGCGGTGGTCGCCTATCTGTCAGCGCTATGCAATCTGCAGTTTACCGGTACCCAGTTCGCGCTGCTTTCTGCGGCTGCCAGCATATTGGGGCGCTTCCTTACCGGGACGACGGCGGGTTCTCTGATCGAAGGCATGGGTTATGTGAACTTCTATCTGCTCACCACTGTGGCGGCCTTGCCCGGCGTTATCATGTTCTGGTTGATGATCCGCTATGGTCTGGTCGACCGGTCGTTGGGAACGGCGGGATCGGTTCATGCGGACGAGAAGCCCGACTAGTCCGGAACCTGCTCGTTCGCTTTCAGCACTTCACCTGCCAGATAGAGCGAGCCTGCAATCAATACGGTCTTGCCAGATCCCGCTTCTAGAGATTGGAGCGCAGCCGTAATATCGCCAACTTCCTTCATTGGTGCATCGGCGTCCGGATAGTCACCGAGACTGTGCGATTCATGGCCGGGCACCGGGATCACGGTCACGCTCGCCAGCTTTTCGTGCAGCGGCGTGATGATGGCGGCGGGATCCTTGTTCGACAGCATGCCGATCACCAGATCGATCGAGCCTGCTTCATAGTCCGCGAAATATTTGGCGAGCGCCAGTCCGGCGCTCACATTATGGCCGCCGTCGACCCAGACTTCGGCGTCCGGTGGCAACAGGTGGGTCACTGGTCCGGCGATCAGGAAATGCATCCGTCCCGGCCACTGCGCCCAGCCCATCGCCGCCTTGAGCGCGGCGTCGGAAATGGCGAGCTTGTCCTGATGACGCAGCATGGCGATGGCGAGCGCGGCATTGTCCGCCTGATGCGCGCCAACCAGCGCGGGCAGGGGCAGGTTGAGTTTACCATTGTGGTCTTTGTAGTGCAGCTGGCCTTCGTAAATCGCCGCATCCCATTCCTCGCCGCGCGGAAAATGCTGCGCCCCGATGTCTGCAGCATGATCGGCGATCGCGTGCAGCATTTCGTCAGCATATTTTTGCGTGAGCAAGGGCGCGTTCTTCTTCGCAATGCCGGCTTTCTCCCAAGCAATGCGGGTCATCGGATCGTTCGGCGTTCCGTCTTCGGGGGAGAGTAAAAAACCTTCGTGATCGATACCGAGCGCCGCAATTCCGGTTGCGACGGGGCGGCTGATGACATTGGTCGCGTCGAGCCGGCCGCCGAGGCCGACTTCCAGGATGCAGGCGTCTGCGGGATTTTCGGAGAAGGCAAGAAAGGCGGCGGCGGTTGTCGCCTCGAAGAAGCTGGGGTTGATATCCTCGCTGATATCCAGCACCCGGGCGAGCAGTTCGGCGAGATATTCGTCCTCGACCAGCTTGCCGGCCAGCCGGATCCGTTCGTTGAACCGGACCAGATGCGGGCTGGTATAGACATGGGCTTTGAGGCCCTCCGCTTCGATCGCGGCGCGCAGGAAGGCGCAGGTCGAGCCTTTGCCATTGGTGCCGGCTACGTGGAAGACGGGTGGTAGCTTCTCGTGTGGATTGCCGAGGCGCTTGAGGACCTCGTGGATTCGTTCCAGCCCCAGTACATCGCGTCCGGGAGAGAGCATTTCTAGCCGGTCAAGCTGTGTCTGAACCGCCGGATGATCCGACTTCGCGCCGTCAGCCATCTACTCCCCTCCCGCTCGCGGGAGGGGCCGGGGGTGGGCCTGCATATTTGAAATCACAAATCTGGTCATGGATGATGTTCCCACCCCTAGCCCCTCCCGCAAGCGGGAGGGGGACTTAGGCCGCTTCTTTCCATGCCATTAAATAGCCCATGATATGGGCCAGTTTTTCACGCAGTTCCTTGCGGTGCACGACCATGTCGATCATGCCGTGCTCGAGCAGATATTCCGCTGTCTGGAACCCTTCCGGCAGCTTCTCGCGAATGGTATTCTCGATCACCCGCTGGCCGGCAAAGCCGATCATCGCGCCGGGTTCGGAAATATGCACGTCGCCGAGCATCGCATAGCTGGCGGTCACGCCGCCAGTGGTCGGATCGGTCAGCACGACGATGAACGGGATGCCCGCTTCGCGCAGCATCGAGATCGCCACCGTGGTCTTCGGCATCTGCATCAGCGACAATATGCCTTCCTGCATCCGCGCGCCGCCGGCGGCGGTGAAGATGATGTATGGGCATTGGTCTTTCAGCGCCCGCTTGGCACCGTCGACGAATGCCTGGCCCACGGCCAATCCCATAGAGCCGCCCATGAAGGCAAAATCCTGTACGCCGACGACGCAGGGAATTTTCTCGATCGTGCCTTTGACGTTGATCAGCGCATCCTGTTCGCCGGTCTTCGTCCGCGCGTCTTTCAGCCGGTCAGAATATTTCTTCTGGTCTTTGAATTTCAGCGGGTCTTCCTGCACGGGCGCCCAGGGAATGAACTTCCAGCTATTCTCGTCCATGATCTGGGCGAAGCGGACCATCGGCCCGATACGGCCATGATGGTCGCATTTCGGGCAGATATACATATTGTCCTGATATTCCTTGAGGAACACCATCGCTTCGCATTTCTTGCACTTGTGCCACAGATTATCGGGCGTTTCGCGCTTGGTGATCGAAGCGATCTTGTTGCGGACATTGCTTAGCCAGGACATGATTTACCCTTATCTTCTGTTCCGTTCGTCTCGAGCGTAGTCGAGAGACTTTTTGCACACAGGCATCTCGACTTCGCTCGATGCGGCCGGTTTTCTAAATTCAACTGTCTCCAGCCACTCTGATAGCATCGGAAAGCGACTTAACATAGTCCCTGACATAGGGCGCGGCGTCTTTGCCATGTTCGGCGACAATTTCGACGATGGCCGAGCCGACCACCACGCCATCGGCGACGCGCGCGATCTCGGCGGCCTGTTCGGGGGTGCGCACGCCAAAGCCGACGGCAACGGGCAGGTCGGTGCCCGCTTTCAGGCGGGCGACCGCTTCTTCGATGCTTGCCTGTGCTGCCTGTTGCTGGCCGGTGATACCGGCGACCGAGACATAATAGAGAAAGCCGCTGGCGTTGTTCAATATGGTGGGCAGACGCTCGGCATCGGTGGTTGGCGTGGCGAGGCGAATGACCGCAACATCCTTGGCGCGCAGGGCGTCACCGAGGCTTTCGTCTTCCTCGACCGGAATATCGACGCAGATCACCGCATCGACACCGGCGTCAACGCAGGCATCGGCGAACCACTCGGAGCCCCGGATAGTCATCGGATTGGCATAGCCCATCAGCACCAGCGGCGTATCCGGATGACGCTGACGAAATTCCTTCGCCATGTTGAAGATATCGGCGGTCTTGGTCCCAGCAGCGAGGCTACGGATATCCGCTTCCTGGATCGAGGGGCCGTCGGCCATCGGATCGGTGAACGGCATGCCGAGTTCGATCACATCGGCCCCGCCTTCGACGAGCGCGTCTAGAATGGCGCCGGTATCGGCAGGGGTCGGATCGCCAGCTGTAACGAAGGTGACGAGCGCCGCGCGGTCGGCGGGGAAGGATTGGGAGAGACGGGTCATGATATTGGAATGTGCCTTCGTCTGGACAAAATGATTCTCACAATACCGCTAGAGAGGACGAGTAAGAGTAACAAGATGTTTACGACCCGGTGGGTGATTTCACTCGTCGGGCATTTGTGAAGCTCGAACAGGGAAACCTTCCCTGAATATGGGAATGTATCACAAAGGCTGTCAAAATGCGGCAGAATTGGAAATATGGACGTCGCAGTCATCCCCCATATTATGATGAAGAAAACTGTCAGAAGCAGGTTGGCCGATTTGATATCATCTATGCGACCTTTGCCAAGCAAACCGGAAAATATCCAGTAAATGGCGAAGACTATAATGCATGTCGTTGCTCGGGAAATTGCGCTTTTCCGGAAAAACTCTCCCAACCACCGGGCGTCGGAAACGGTGTGAAGATCCGCCAGCATGTCTGATGCCAGAAAGATCAGGGCGAAGGGGAAAATGACTACGACAAGAGATATCGCAAGCCCTCGCAGACCACTGGTGACAGTATCGCTATTCAATCCGTCCTCCCTATTGCCTCCGCAATGATCTGGTCCCGATCCATTTTCACCGCTTTGCTGAAAAGCGCTGCGCGGTTGCCAGGAAGGGATCGGGAGCGGCGGCTCATAAAGAATTTTGCCTGCTGCGATGCCGTAATATCGAGCATTCGATCAAGATTATGACGGAACAAAGAAGCAGGATGAAAAATGGCACATTCAGGTCCCATTTTTCGATTGCCAGGCCGGTGTCAAGGAAACTGGCGAAGGCCCAGCCTCCCGCCCCGAACAGCGCAGTTTTACCACTTCGCCGGATCGAAGCTTGATAGGATTCCGGTAATTCATATTTGCCTTGTGTGGAATAGAAGATCGCCAGCATCAGAGCGGCGACCATGACCAAAAAGTAGATAGAGACGAAATCTATTGCTTCCATCACTTTTGCATCCTCGTCATTTTTCCCCTCCCCCTTTCGGGGGAGGGTTGCGCAAACTTGGCAGCTTGCTGCCTAGTTGCAGCCAGATTCTTGTTTCTGGCTCGGTCATTTCTCTTCGGGATTGTTTGGCAAATTCTAGCAATCTTCGATCACGCATATATGTTTCCCTCTCCCAACCCTCTCCCCTGAAGGGGAGATGGCTTTATGCTCTCATAACTCCGTCCTTGTCATAATTCCCTCTCCATCAAGCGAGAACGGTGGCATACCCTTTATAAAGTCTCCGTTCCCACGTTTGCAAAGGTTGGCGGGTCAACTAAATATCTCTGGATCTACTACGTCGCGTGGCTTCCGAAAAAAATCGCCAAGCCATAAGCACTACCGGAATGAACCAAAATACAGCGAGAACTTCTAAACCCCGGTCGAATCGAAAATCCGAAATCATCCAACGCTCGTAGAAGTGAAGTGATCCCCATTCATCTTCATACATCGCAGGTCTCATGGTTACGAAGGCGGCGCACAAAAAGCCCACGATCATCCAGATGCCAATGACATATTTCAAATCTTCGTCCCCAGCGCTTCCGCGACAGTAAAAATATCCTTGTTGCGACCCTCGACAAGCGCACCGCGCGCTGCGCGGTTTGCGGGGAAGGATTGGGAGAGACGGGTCATATGACCTTCTTGAGATAGGTTCGAATGGAGAATATTGCTTTACTGATGCAGAGGAAAAATGAAATCAGCAAGGGCATGTAGAAAAGGAAGTTTAGCCAAGTAGCGGGTCCATGAAAACAATGCTGGAATCCAAACTCGGGACCCATTGGCTCGGGGCAATGCATAACTGTGAATTCGCCAGAGGAGATCAGAATGAATGCAATCCCTGATATTGCGATACTTGCCAAGAGGGGCGGATAAGAACTAAGGTTTGTTGCCCAACGGGAGTTGGGTTTTTGCTCTTGTATGAAGTCAAATGAATGCCAAACCAATAGCGGTAGAAAGAAAATGGGATAAGCTAAAAAAGCCTCTCCCATTGGGCCGGCAGTATCAGCAAAATTGTCAGAGGTATTGAAGCTGATCATCATCCATAAACCCAGAAACCATTTTGCTGCTATCGAAAATACAGTCACTGCCATCAAAATGGCCATACTGGTCAACCAGTTCAAAAGCTTCTGTCTGTATTCTGAGGTCATGCGTCAGAATGCCGAAGTCTGGTCCGCTTCATATCTCCGTCCCCAGCGCTTCCGCGACGGTAAAAATATCCTTGTCACCGCGACCGCACAGGTTCGCCAGGATGATCTTGTCCCGATCCATTTTCACCGCTTCGCTGACGAGTACCGCGCGGTCGGATGGGAAGGGACGGGTCATGGGTTTTTCTTGAAAATAGAACGGGTGGAGACGATTGCTTTGATGAGGCAGAGGATGGCAGCAATTCCAATTGCAATTATCCAGGGTATCATAAGCCAGAGCGACGGCCTAACAATGCACTCATGGTAGAACACGCCATCCAGTTGATCACAGCTATTATAATTGAGGAATCCCAAATCCATCAACAAGAACAACAAGATCACAGCGATCATCAGCCACAAGAAAGTCCGATATTTTGTTAGTTTGGCGACCAGCGATATCTCTGGCATTCCTCTTTGTGCAAAATCAAACAGGTGCCAAAATAAAAACAGGGGAAGCAAAACAGCATAGAAAAGAAAGGTTTCCCCGAACGGCCCAGCTATATCGGCGAGATTAATCAAAATACCTCGTTCAGCCAGATCAGGGAGGTCAATAAGCCAAAAAAACAACGGCGGTAAAGAAGCAGCGAAGAGCGAAAGCGTTACACTGCAAAACCAGTTGAGCAGTTTTTGATGGAAGCCCTCGCTCACTGGATCACATCTCCGTTGCTAGCGCTTCCACGACGGTGAAAATATCCTTGTCACCGCGCCCGCACAGGTTCGCGATAATGATCTGGTCCCGATCCATTTTCACCGCTTCGGTGACGAGTACCGCGTGGTCGGACGGGAAGGACCGGGAGAGATCGGTCATGAGCTAATTTTGTCATTTGGCAACGAGGCCAGAAAAGTTGAAATGAATATGATGGGAAGGAATATCTCCAAATTGTCGGATGCCATTGGGTTGCTAGCAAAATACTGAAACAAAAATACACCCAAAATGGCTAACAGTGTCGCTCCGGTGGCTCGTATGAAAGATCGCTTGAGAATTTCAGCGATCATATCTCCGTCCCCAAAGCCTCAGCGACGGTGAAAATATCCTTGTCGCCACGACCGCACAGGTTCGCGAGGATGATCTTGTCCCGATCCATCTTCACCGCTTCGCGCACCACGGCGGCAATTGCGTGGCTGGGTTCGAGCGCGGGAATGATGCCTTCGGTGCGGCAGAGCAATTGGAAGGCGTCGAGGGCTTCGGTGTCGGTGGCGCTGTCATAGTTGACGCGGCCGGATTCCTTCAGCCAGCTATGTTCGGGACCGATGCCGGGATAGTCGAGGCCGGCGCTGATCGAATGGGCTTCGGTGATCTGGCCGTCCTCGTCCTGCAACAAATAGGTCTTGTTGCCGTGGAGGATGCCGGGGCCGCCGCCCGCCAGGCTCGCCGCATGTTCCTTGTCGAGACCAT
>JBALUX010000115.1:0-9393 GCA_036963725.1 Parasphingorhabdus sp.
GGCGGCATTGTTCCGGCTGAACTGAAAGACTAATCATCTGGACGACAAGTCCGTTTGAAATTAGGCGGGGGCTGTGAGCGATCATGGCCCCCTTCTTTTTGCCCCAATTCCTGCTGCGGAAGCCCCGAAAGGCTGCCGGCGCTGTCCGCGACTGGTCGGCCTGCGAAAAACCCTGCGGAAGAATCACCCGGACTGGTGGAACGCACCTGTACCGGCCTTTGGTGACCCTGAGGCATCGCTGGCGATCGTAGGCCTGGCTCCGGGCACGGAGGGCGCCAACCGGACCGGCAGGCCATTCACCGGTGACGCCTCGGGCGAATTGCTGTTCGCCACCCTGACCAAATATGGTTTCGTGGACGGCCAGTTTGCCAATGATCCCGCCGATGGCATCACACTAAACGGCGCAATCATCCTCAACGCCGTCAAATGCCTGCCGCCGGAGAACAAGCCGACCGGCGTCGAGATCAACAATTGCCGCGATTATCTCAAGAAAGCGATCCGCGCCCTGCCCCATCTGCGGACGATAGTGGCTCTGGGCAAGATCGCCCATGACAGCATCATCCGGATGGAAGGCCTCAGACTGGCGGACCACAAGTTCGCGCATGGCGCGGAGCACACTCTACCCGATGACCGCACCCTGATCGATAGCTATCACTGCAGCCGTTATAATCTGAATACCGGACGGCTGAACAAGGCGATGTTCGAGGATGTGTTCGACCAAGCCGTCAATCATCAGCCTTTTCAATAAACTTCAGGCCGCCAGTTTCGCGTCACCAGAACCTTGTCGCCCTTGCGCACATTAGAAAACAGCTTGCGCGCAAATTCCAGCGGCACACCGATACAGCCATGGGTTGCGGCCTCGCTGTCGACCTCCGCGCCGTGGATCGCGACGCCCTTCCAGGTCAGCCGTAAATTATAGGGCATCGGAGCGTTATTATAGGTGCTGCTATAATGGTCCGCATCTTTTTCGAGAATCGGGAAAATGCCGGTGGGCGTGTCATATTCTTCCCAGCCGCGGGTGATCCTAGTGCGGGCAATCTCTATACCCGAGCGATAGACATAGAGCTGCTCAGCTTGCAGATCGACGACAATCTGCGCTGACCCCCGCGCTCCGCTCGCCCGTGCGAAACTTTCATCCCAGAAATGTTCGCCGAAATCGAGCGGTCGGTCGAGTTCGATATAATGGTCAACCGCGAATGGCGAGTGTGGCTTTGTCGGAGGAGCTGTGCGCGGTGAGGTCGCGGTCACGCCGGACTCATATTCGACGATAAAGTCAGTCTGTCCAAAGGAAGGCGCGGAAATGGAAACCATGCCAACCGCCAGCAATGCGGCCAGCTTTTGGAACCATATCTGCAGGGACACGCCTAAATATCCTCGGTCAACCGACCGTAAAGCTCCGGTCGGCGGTCGCGGAAAAATCCCATGCCGGCGCGGTGCTTGCGCGCTTCTTCAAGATCGAGAGAGGCCGTCAGCACCCCGGTTTCCTCCGAGCCGTATTCCACTATCAGATCACCCCATTGATTGGTGATAAAGCTGTGGCCGTAGAAAGCCTGACCTTGCTCTAGCCCGATCCGGTTGCTCGCGATCACCGGCATGCAGTTGGTCACTGCATGGCCCTGCATCGCCCGCCGCCACATATGCCTTGTGTCAAATTCCGCATCGTAAGGCTCGGAGCCTATGGCAGTAGGATAGAACAGCACTTCCGCGCCCATCAACGCCATGGCCCGGGCAGTTTCCGGGTACCACTGGTCCCAGCAGATGCCGACGCCGATCCGCGTGCCGCACACATCCCAGACCTTGAAGCCGGTATTGCCGGGGCGGAAGTAGAATTTCTCCTCATAACCGGGTCCGTCGGGAATATGGCTTTTGCGATAGACGCCCATGATCTCGCCATCCGGGTCGATCATTGCGAGACTATTATAATAATGCTGCCCGTCGCGTTCGAAAAAGCTGGCCGGGATCGCAACACCATATTGTTTCGCAAGCTTCTGCATGGCCAGCACCGGGGTGCTCTCGCCGACAGGTTGGGCCAGCGCGAACAACGCTTCGTCCTCGGTCTTGCAGAAATAGGGCCCGGCAAACAGCTCCGGTGGCAGAATGATCTGCGCGCCCTGCTCCGCCGCCTCGGCGACAAGGCCGCTCACGGCATAGATATTCGTCTGTTCATCGCCACCCAGGGGCAGCTGCAGGGCTGCTACGTTTAAATTGGTCATAGCAGCCCTAATAGCGGCTTAAGGACGCTTCTTAAACAATAATGTCATGCGGTCAGATTCACCGATCGCTTGATATTTCGCTTTTTCCGTGTCGCCCAGTGCCAGCACCGGAGGCAATGTCCAGACGCCGCGCTCATAGTCGGACATATCCTTGGGATTCGCATTGACTTCGGACTCGCTGACCAGCTCGAAACCGTTCAGTTCAAACAAAGCCACGACCGAGGCCTGTTTCAGATAGCCCTTGCTACCGTTGGACATTGCGTAGGAGGCATCCGGCTTGGCGCGGTGCTGGACAATCCCGACCATGCCGTCATCGGCCAGCATGTCGCGCAAAGCGCGCAACTCGGAGTCCGCCCGGTTGCCGTTCAGCATGCCGTGCAGCGACCGGAAGATCAAAATCCGGTCGACCTTGCCCTTCATTTCGTCGGGCATTTCATCGCTTTCAAACGCGAGTATCTTGCCGGCATCCGTACCGGTCCATTTCGCCGCTGTTGTCGGGAAGCTTTCGGGCCAGCCCTTGGTGCGCGCTTCGCGGGCACGATCCGGAAAAGCGGAGTTGGAACTGTCCGCGTTGATCGCGATATATTGCCCGCTAGCGGCCAAATAAGGCGCCAACACACGCGTGTACCAACCTCCGCCGGGTCCGTATTCAACGACGGTCTGCCCGGGTTTGACGCCGAAGAAACCGAGCGTCTCAGCGGGATGGCGATAGACATCGCGGGCCTTGTCCTCTGCGCGCCGTTCATGGTTCAGAACCGCCTGGAGACTTGTGTCCGTCATCGCAGCGCCGTCTTTTTCGTGATGTTTGGCAGTTGCGGGAACCGCAGCGCCCAGCATTGCCAGCGCCGCACTTGCCATCAGTAATTTCTTCATCTTGTCATTCCTCTCAGATTTCCGGGGATTTTGTCTGTCCTTGATCCTAGTTGAGGCGAGACAGGACGCAATATATATTAAGGGGCGGTTTCCATAGAGGACCTGTATTGCGGCAAGACCTCCGGTCGCGGATAGAGTTCGTCATAGGGTACGGATCTCCCGGTATCCTGGACGATCCGGACATGTTTCCGGCCCAGCTTGCGCGGCTCGTCCACACCGCAACTATGCGCGATCACCTCGACCTCGTGGACGATATTCTTGCAGTAATTGGCCACTTTGACTTTCTTGTCCTGCGGATCGAGACCGCGCTGCAGACGCGGATTATGCGTGGTAACGCCGGTCGGACAGGTGTTCTTGTTGCATTTCAGCGACTGGATACAGCCGAGCGAGAACATGAAGCCCCGCGCCGTATTGACGAAATCGGCGCCCGCACAGATCGCCCAGGCGGCGCTGGACGGTGTGATCCGCTTGCCCGAGGCGATAATCTTGATCCGGTCGCGCAAGCCATAGCGATGAAAGATATCGGACAGCATCGGCAGGCTTTCCTTCAGCTGTAATCCGACATTGTCCATCAGCGGCATGGGAGCGGCACCAGTGCCGCCGTCGCCACCATCCAGCGTGAAAAAGTCCGGAGCGCTCTCGATCCCGCGCGCGTGGATTGCCTCGCACAATTCCTCCAGCCAACCATAGGCGCCGACCACGGCCTTGATCCCGGTCGGCTTGCCGGTCACTTCCCGGACATGGTGGATGAAATCGAGCAACTGGTCGACGCTGTTGATCTCGGGGTGGCGGTTTGGCGATATGCTCGGCTGCCCCTCCGTGATGCCGCGGATTTCCGCGATCATCCGGTTCACTTTCTCGCCCGGCAATATGCCGCCCTTGCCCGGCTTGGCACCTTGCGACAGCTTGATCTCGAACATCCGGACCTGTTCGTGCGCTGCCACTGCCCGCAGCTTGTCCTCGCTCAGACTGCCGTCGGTGTCACGGACGCCATATTTCGCGGTGCCGATCTGGAAAACAATATCGCAGCCACCTTCCAGGTGAAAAGGCGACAATCCGCCCTCCCCGGTGTTCAGCCAGCATCCCGCCAGTTTTGCGCCATGCGACAGCGCCTGAACCGCGGGAACGGACAAGGCGCCGAAGCTCATCGCGGAAATATTGAAGAAAGATGTGGCTTCGTAAGGATGCCTGGAATGTTCGCCGATCGTGCAGGTCGTCGTTTCAGCCGCATCGGTCTCGAGCGTCGGGAACGGGCAATTGACGAAAATCGCGGTGCCGGGAGGATCGAGATTCTTGGTCGACCCGAATGCGATCGTATTGTCCATGCCCTTGCCGGCGCGCTCTACCCATTCCCGCTCGGCGCGATTGAACGGCATTTCCTCGCGGTCCATGGCGAAAAAATATTGCCGGAAAAACTCGCCCAGTTCGGAGAAAATATGACGGAAGCGCCCGATAACCGGATAGTTCCGGCGCACAGCATCCTGCTTCTGGGTAATATCGATGATGAACAGAATGACAAATGCCGCCAGTCCCAGCCCTAGCAGCAGAATGAAAATATAGGTCAGCGCACTCAATACGCCCAATATACCGTCCGTCATCAATCGTCCCTTCGATAGGCATGGAAGCGTAGCATCTTCCACCCTCCGGACAAGAGTTCGTGCAAATCGGCGTTCAGGTTACGCTTGCAGCGGGATCTGTTGCGAGATGCAATGGAAACTGCCGCCGCCGCGCAACAGCGCCTGGCTGGACAAACCGATCACCTTGCGGTCCGGGAAAAGCGCCGAAATCTCATCGACCGCCCTGATGTCGTTTGCAGCCCCATATTGCGGAACCGCGACCACAGTGTTGCCGATATAGAAGTTCATATAGCTCGCAGGGGCGATATCGCCGTCAACCTCATATCGCCCAGCCGACGCCAACCTGACCACTGTCAGACCGGCAGATTCCGCACGTCGTGCGGCATTATCAAAAATCTCCGCATTGGGATCGTCCTCAGTCTCGGCATGCGGGATCACCACGGTGCCCGGTGCAACAAATCGGGCGAGATTGTCGACATGGCCATCAGTATGGTCGGCAGCCAGCCCGTCACCCAGCCAGCAGACATCCTCCACCGCCAGCGCTTCGCGAAGCCCCGCGCCAGCTTGGTCCTTGGTTAGTCCGTCATTGCGATTGGCGTTGAGAAGGCATTGTTCGGTGGTAACCAGCCGGCCCGTGCCATCGCCGTCGATCGCACCGCCCTCCAATATCCAGCCCTGCTCGCTATTGGCCAAACCAAAGCGCTTCGACAAGCGCGCCCCGATATCCTGATCGCCTGCCATCTCATATTTGCCGCCCCAGCCGTTGAAGCCGAAATCCCGACCGGCAAGACCGTTCGGGCCGGCAACAAAAATCGGCGCCGTATCACGCAACCAGATATCACCAAAGGGCTCGACAATCACGTTTACACCAGACTGAACCAGCCCCCGTGCGACATCTGCGTCCGCATCATCACGGCACACCAGGACAACGCTCTCGCCAGCGCCTTCATCGGCAATAATATTGGCAAAAGCAGCCACTTCCTGCTGCGCGGCATCCCGGCCCTGCGGCCATTCCGCCGGATCACCGGGAAAGCCGATCCAGACCGCCTGATGCGGCTCCCACTCTGCGGGCCATCTTGTCATGCGTATCGTCCGGGATCAGTTGCCGGCGCGGCTCTTGTCCCGCGTTGCGCGGAACTCGTCACCGTCATTCCAGTTGGGCCAGTCTTCGGTCATCGCCAGCATCCGCGCGACGGTATAATAGACTTTCAGATCGCCCATCACACCGTCCCAGTTCCAGTTCGGATCATATTCGTCCTTCGGACCATGATAGCGGTTTTCGGTATAATCTTTCGAAATCGCTTCACCTGCTTCGCGGCCACCGTCGACCAGGTCTTCGCCACCCTCGAAATAGATCATCGGCACACCGAGCTTGGCAAAACTGAAATGATCGGACCGGTAATAATAGCCCTTCTCCGGTGTCGGCTCGGCTTCGGCAACGCGGCCATCGCTGGTCAGCGCCGCTTCGAGATAACGGTCGAGACCGGATTTCCCTTTGCCGACAACGATGACGTTCTTGGCAGGGCCGGCCATGCCGAACGCATCCATATTCACGCCGCCCACCGTCTGGCTCAGCGGATAGATCGGGTTCTGCGCATAATAAGCCGAACCCAGCAGGCCCGACTCTTCAGCGGTCACAGCGAGAAAGACAATGCTGCGACCCGGCGCGCCGGCTTTCACATGGGCTTCTGCCAGAGCGACCAGAGCAGCCGTGCCGGTAGCATTGTCGACCGCGCCATTGCAGATATCATCGCCATCGGCTGCCGGCTTGCAGCGACCGAGATGGTCCCAATGCGCGGTGTAGATCACATATTCGTCGGGACGCGTCTTGCCCTTCAAAATGCCGACGACATTCTTGCTGTCGGTCTTCTTGATGTCATTCTCGAGCGAAGCGGATGCTTTCAGCTTCAGATCGACTGGTTTGAAGCCCTTTTTCTTCGCCGCTGCCATTTGCGCGGTCAAATCCTGTCCCGCTGCCGCAAAAATCCTGGCTGCCGCATCCTTCTGGATCCAGCCGTTCAATTTGGTCTGGTCCGCGCCGCCATTGGCCGACTGGGCATAAAATTGCTCACCCGTCCAGCTCGATTCGACAACATTCCAGCCATAAGCCGCTGGCTCGGTGTCATGGATGATCAAAGCCGCAGCAGCGCCCTGCCGCGCCGCTTCTTCATATTTGTAGGTCCAGCGCCCGTAATAGGTCATCGCCCGGCCGCCAAATTCGCCTTCGAGGCTTTCGGTGCCGAAATCGGGATCATTCACCAATATGACGACCGTCTTGCCTTTGACATCGACCCCGGCATAATCGTTCCAGCCGCGCTCGGGAGCGTTGATGCCATAGCCGACAAACACCATGTCGCTGCCGGCAACGTCAATTTTCGGCTGTTCCTGATAGCTAGAGACGACATAGTCACTGCCAAAGGCAAAAGACAGGTCGCTCTTTCCGCCGCTGATTTTCAGGGGAGACATATTCTTTGCGGTAATCCCGACCAGCGGAACGTCCTGGAACCAGCTATCGCCATTGCCGGGCGACAGGCCGGCTTCGGCAAATTTTTTGGTCAGCAGCGCGAGCGTCTTTTCCTCGCCAGCGGTTCCTGGCGCGCGGCCTTCATAGGCGTCGGAAGAAAGCTCCTCGGTAATCGACTTCATTGTCTCGACCGACAATTCGGGAGCCGCGATTTCCGGCAACCCGGAAGCGGCATCGCCCTCATCAATCTTCGTGCAACCAGCTAGTACCAGAGATGGCGCCAGCAACGCCCAAAGCGATCGTTTCAACATATAGCTATCCTTCTGAAATTCTCTGTTTCGAAAAACGTTAGCTGCTCAATGCCAGACGCGTTTCAGCAAGGCAAGAAGCGTGACGGCTCAAATGATTGGGTGCCAGCCATCACAGCACCGGACAGAAGTCGAATGCAAAAAAAAGGGCGGCTCCAACGGGCCGCCCTTTTTCGTAAATATCGTTGAAGCAATCAGCGCGAATAGAATTCGACGACCAGATTGGGTTCCATCGTCACCGGATAAGGCACTTCGTCCAGTGTCGGGATACGAACATAGGTTACCTTGTCCGTGCCGTCTGGCGTTACATATTCAGGAATGTCACGCTCTGGCAGGCTCTGTGCTTCGATAACCAGCAGCATTTCCTGTGCCTTGTCGCTCAGCGAAATCACGTCGCCCGGTACAACCTTGCGCGATGCAACATTACATTTGACGCCGTTTACACGGATATGGCCGTGGCTGACGAGCTGACGGGCCGAAAAGATGGTCGGGGTGAATTTGGCGCGATAGACAACCATGTCGAGACGCTGCTCGAGCAGGCCGATCAGGTTCTGGCTGGTATCGCCTTTCATCGCTGCGGCTTCTTTATAAGCGCGGCGGAACTGCTTTTCCGTCACGTCGCCATAATAGCCCTTGAGCTTCTGCTTGGCGCGCAGCTGGATACCGAAGTCGGAAAGCTTGCCCTTGCGGCGCTGACCGTGCTGGCCTGGGCCATAGTCGCGGCGATTGACGGGAGATTTGGGGCGACCCCAAATATTCTCGCCCATACGGCGATCGAGCTTATACTTGGAACTGGTACGTTTGGTCATATGAATGACTCCTGATTTGCTGTTTCTAAGTCTTCCCGGAGCGCACCATCAAAACACAGGTCTTGATGCGGCCGCCGCTTCACCGGGGTGCGGGGCCAATTGCTGTGGCGCCTTGAACAGATTTCTTCAAATCTGTCAAGGCGCGTGATACATGAAAATTATTGAAAATTCAGGCAAACAGCATGAACTATTACTTAGCTCAGTTACTGTTTTGCGTGCCCCGGCTGTAGCTATGATCGCGCCGAATGTTTTCTCTGCTCGCGTCTGAGTTTGCCGCGTCCAACTGTGCCCATTCACTCTGGGTACGACAAACCCGCTTGGGAATTTTCGATCCGAGAGTCTCAACAGAGCGACATACGCGCTTGTTGTCTGCCGCCGATTGCTGCTTGTCGGCCATTGCCTGCGTATCGCCAACCATTGCGAGTGATAAAAGTAATGAAATCATGATAACTCCGAATATAAAATCTAATGTTGAAACTAACATATCGGTTGTGCACCACAATATCCACCCCCAAACTGCCTTCTTGCTCGACATTTCGCTGATAGTAAATTATTCGCGCTGCCATGACCGTAACCACTGAAACCATTAGTCAAATTCGCGATATGAAGCATTTGCGGGAGGCGGTTGATCACCTCGATGCAGAGTTGATTGATCTTTTCCGGCGCCGTTTTGCCTGCATGGATGCGGCAGCGCGAATCAAACAGGACCGCAATGCCGTCAGGGACGAGGGCCGCAAGGCGGAGGTTCTGGCGAATGTAAAAAGCCTGGCGGAGCAAGCGTCGATACCGGTGCCGACCATGGCGGCGATCTGGGAAATGCTGGTGGAAACATCGATCAGCTATGAAATGCAGAAGTGGGACCAGCTTCGCAAATAGCCGATTTAATGGCTATTTTTTCTCGGCTTTATCCTTGCGCGGCGGTCTTTCCAGCGACGACACAACACCGCGCCATGTCTTGACCTCCTCGGTCGTCCAGGCCGGCTTGGTGAGCATGTTCCGAAGCGTGACTTTCGTCGCGACAGCCCGCTCGGCCGGATAGAAATAGCCGTTCTTGTCCAGCGCCCGCTCGAGATGTTCGTAGAACATATCCAGCTCTTTTTGCGGAGCCGGTTCGGCCGTTTTCTTTTCCAGCGTCGGCTGGACATTGGC
>JBALUX010000116.1:0-9361 GCA_036963725.1 Parasphingorhabdus sp.
ATCGGCGCTGACCGCCATGACGAAGCGATATTCCTCGGTCGTTTGCGTCTCGATCGTGCCGGGTTCGACGACACCGGCGTTATTGACCAGAATGTCGAGTCTGCCATGGCGCGAGACGACATCGGCGATCAGATCTTCCCAGCCCTGCTCGTCGCGGACGTCCTGCAGCTGGAATTCCGCCGCATCGCCGATCTCGCCGGCAACCCGCTGGCCATTTTCCTCGTCCATATCGGTCAGGATGACGGTCGCACCCTCGCGCGCGAACATCCGCGCATCGGCTTCGCCCAATCCCTTGGCCGCGCCTGTTATTATTGCCACTTTGCCTTGCAGTCTGCCCATGCTTTATCTCCTCAACAATCATTGCGCTAAAGGCTAGGGCCAGAGTCAAATAATAACGACTGACAAAATTAGGAGATATCAAGCATGTACACTTTGGAGCAGCTGTCGGCACGCGAGGAAATTCGCGATATCCTGCATCGCTATTGCAAAGGGATCGACCGCCGCGACTGGCCGCTGGTCCGCTCCTGCTTCGCCGATGACCATGTCCACAAACATGGCGATTATGAAGGGCCGCCGGACGAATTTATCGGCTTTGCCAGCCAGACGCTGGAGAATATACCGGGCACCCACCACTCGATCTCCAACGTCCATATCGAACTGTCGGACGACGGCAACAGCGCCACCACCGAAGCCAATTTTGTCGCCTATCACTATATCGAGGCAGGCAATCCGGATTTTCATGCCTGCAACGGCAGCAGCGAGGCCATCGACTGGATCGTCGCCGGCCGCTATTGCGACACTCTGGAAAGACGCGATGGCAGCTGGATCATTGTCCGCCGCAACGCATTTCACGACTGGGAACGCTCGGAAGAGGCGACCGGCGCAGCGCTGACGATGGGGAACCATGTGGGGGGCGGCTAATTATTCTGGTGCCTTCGACGCAATCACTCCCGCGGAGCAGACGATCTGGACGTAGCCAGAATGTCTGCTCCGTTAGGTTTAAACCAGCAAATACCCGCCATCGACGGTGATGATCTCGCCGGTCATGAACGCCCCTGCGCTGCTGGCCAGCAGTAGTGCCGGTCCCATGATATCCGCGTCATGGCCCCAGCGGTGCAGCGGTATCATTTTGATTTCCCGCTCATATTGTTCCTTGTCTTGCTCGACGAGGCTGGTCATTTTGGAATGGAAGCGTCCGGGCGCGATTGCATTTACCCGGATATGATCATCGGCCAGCAGGCTCGCGAGATTGCGGGTCAGCTGGTGGATCGCTGCTTTCGACGTGCCATAGCTAATGCCGCTTCCCGCACTTCCCATGATTCCGGCGATGGAGCCAATGTTAATGACGGAGGCGCTTTGCTCTGCCGTCGCATTTGCTTTCAATAACGGCAAAAGCTGCTGTGTCAGGAAGAACGGCGTCTTCACGTTCAGGTCCATGACCTTGTCCCAGCCTATTTCGGGAAATTCTTCTACCGAGGCGGTCCAGCCGGTGCCGGCATTATTGACCAATACGTCGATATGCTCTTCCCGCTTCGCCAGCGCCTTTGCGAATGCGATAATGCCTTCCCCGTTGCTCATGTCGCCCGGAAGCGCAACGCATTCGCCGCTGTCGCTCAGACCGGACAGTTCGTCAGCGGTCTCCTGGCATTCTTCGGTTTTACGAGCCGTGATATAGACCCGTTTTGCGCCAGCTTCCAGAAAGGCGCGTGCCATGGCTTTTCCCAGACCCCTGGAGCCTCCGGTGATAACGCAGACTTTGTCGTGCATCGAAAACAGATTGTGTTGCATCGGAAAACTTCCTTCAGAGTGGGTGCGGATTCATGGGTACGCTACACGCAAACTCTGTCAGTTGTCAGGAAGTTTTGGATAAATATCGCAGCAAAATCTACCGCGCCGGCAGACCGGCCTCGCCCCACCTAGCTTGCTGGATAACCAAAAAAAACGCCCGGAGGCAGAATGTGCGACCGGGCGTCTTTAACTGAGCAAAATGCGTAGGGCTTAGCCAACGATTTCGTCTTCGTTGAAGAAATAGGCGATTTCGATCGCGGCATTTTCTTCGCTGTCCGACCCGTGAACCGTGTTGGCTTCGAGGCTTTCGGCCAGTTCCTTGCGGATCGTGCCCGGAGCGGCGTCGGCAGGATTGGTCGCGCCCATGATGTCGCGGTTGGCCTGCATCGCATTTTCGCCTTCGAGAACCTGGACGACGCAAGGGCCGCTGATCATGAAGTCGACCAGTTCGCCGAAGAAAGGACGATCCTTGTGAACTGCGTAAAAGCCTTCGGCCTGTTCCTTGGTCATGTGGATGCGCTTGGATGCGACGACGCGCAGTCCGGCCTCTTCCAGCATCTTGGTGACAGCACCGGTGATGTTGCGGCGGGTAGCGTCGGGTTTAATGATCGAGAATGTCCGTGTCACGGCCATGATAAAGCTCCATAAATGTAGGGATAATCAAAAGTTGCGCCGCCCTTAGCCGCTGCACTGCACCATGGCAAGTTTTCGATGATCGTCTGACCGTCCCGACCTGCGTTTTCGCCGCAATCAGGGGCCTTCGACCCAGCGCCCGCCGTCCTGCTTCCAGTAGCGCGGCGTGACATCATTCTTGGCCGCCAAATCCCGCCAGGCGTTTCGCGCGTTGTCGATCTGTTCGGCTGTAAACAGGAAGAAAGCGCGCTCGAATGCCAGCGCCTCTTCACGCCACAAGCCATCAGACAGGATGATATAGGAGGCATTGTTTGCCGCATCGCATTGCTCTGAAATCAGGATCGGCTGATCGGCCTGCCGTTCCGAACCGGCGAAATCGTGGGCAAGGAAGCTGGCCGGATCATCGCTCCACAATGCATTGCCCAGAGCCGCGCACCGGGCCTCGTCTTGCGACACAAGGAGAACCCTTTTGCCTGCTTCGAGAGACTTGCCCGCCAGCATGGGCACCAGCTTGTCCGCCGGGTCGCGGGTCAGGTGATAGAAATCAACCCGCACCCGCTACGCTTTCCCAAAAGAATTCAGCGTCATTGCGACGCGATCAATCTTCGAAATTGTCGGCAACATATTGGTTGAGCAAGCGCACGCCATAGCCGGTCGCGCCCTTGTCCCAGACCGGGCCGGGCTTGTCGGCCCAGACCATGCCGGCGATATCGAGATGCGCCCATTTCACGCCGTCCTTGACGAACCGCTTGAGAAATTGCGCCGCCGTGATTGATCCGGCGCCGCGCGGCCCGACATTCTTCATGTCGGCAATCGGTGAGTTAATCAGCTTGTCATAGGCCGGGCCAACGGGAAGCCGCCACAGCGGATCACCGGAATCCTTGCCCGCATCGATCAGGTCGTCGGCGAGATCATCGTCATTGCTGAAACAGCCGGCATGTTCGTTGCCCAGCGCGATAATCATCGCACCGGTCAGAGTCGCCAGATCGATCAACACTTCCGGCTTGAATGTCTCCTGCGTCCACTCCATCGCGTCGCACAATACCAGCCGTCCTTCGGCATCGGTGTTTATCACTTCGATGGTCTGGCCGTTCATGCTGGTTACGACATCACCGGGACGCTGCGCCTTGCCGTCCGGCATATTCTCGACCAGCCCGCAAACACCGACAACATGCGCCTTGGCCTTGCGCCCAGCGAGTGCCTTCATCGTTCCGGCCACGGCGCCGGCGCCGCCCATATCCCATTTCATTTCTTCCATGCCGGCACCGGGTTTTAGTGAAATGCCGCCGGTATCGAAGGTGACGCCTTTGCCGACCAGAGCCAGCGGAGTTGTCTGCTCGCCATTGGTGCCGTCCCAGCGCATCGCCAGCAGCCGCGGTGGACGCTCGGAGCCTTGCGACACGCCTAGAAGCGCACCCATGCCGAGTTTTTCCATCTCGTCCCAGCCGAGCACGGTGAATTCGACGCCAAGTTCCTTCAGTTCCTCGCAACGGGCGACGAAACTTTCGGGGTAGATAGCGTTTGCCGGTTCGGCGACCAGCTCGCGGGTCAGTGCGACACCGTCAGCAACCGCGGACAAGTCCGTCCAGGCTTTGGCGGTTTCCAGATCCTGGTCGAGCGTGGTGATAGTCTGGAGCGTGACCTTCTGCTTTTCAGGCATGGTCGTCCGGTATTTGTCATGACGCCAGCTGCGCAATTTTGCACCGAAAAGCAATTTCGCCAGACGCTCCTCGTCGAGACCCGACGGATCGATGACCGCGTGCTTCGCACCGGATGCGAGAATTTTGGCGATTGCCGATCCACCGGCTGATTCCGCATTGTTCGGTTTGCCCGTACCCAATCCCGTCAAAATGACCCGCAAGACATTGCCCGCTTCGGTTACGAAAATTTCAAAAACTTCGCCCAGCTTCCCTGCAAATCGTGCGGCTTTTGCTCCCGCCTTGACGATATTCGCCTGCTCGAGCTGCAGCTCGAAATCGTCCAGTCCATTCTCGGAGATTGCAAAGATAATCGCATCAGCATCTGCGGGCCGCTCGTTGGCAAATTTGAAATTCATTGGAAAACTGTCCCTATTTCTATATTTTGAGGAGTGAAAAGCCCTATTGGCTCACTCGTCGGTCCGACTCATTGATGAACGGGCCGACATTTTTTCTATCGTGGCCCGTTGCTGCACCGTCTGGGTTTTCTGGTCAAGCATCTGTTCATCAGAATCTGTCAAAGAAAATTTGCAGACAAGCCAATCTGGTGCAATAGGCGTTCGGAAGGTGGACAGTGCGATATTCAATGCCGTCCAAAATGGGGCTAAAAGCAGGTTGAGCCAGTCGATGAAATCTTCACTCGCCGTTTTTACTCTGGGTCTGGCCGCTGTGACGCCGGCCGCCGCTATGGGCCAGTCGCAAAGCGACGACGCCGTTTCATCCGATCAGCAAGCCGATGAAATAGAATTCAGCGCCGACAGCATCGACTATGATTTTGAGAATGACTTCGTCACGGCGGAGGGCAATGTGGTGCTCAATCGCGACGGATATGAATTGCGTGCCGATCAGGTCGTGTGGAACCGGAAAACCGGCGCTGTGGTGGCAGAAGGCAATATCAAGTCCGTCAGCCCCGATGGCGATGTTGCCTATGGCGATCGCATCGAACTGACCGACAGCTTGCGCGATGGCGCTGTCGACAATCTCTTGCTCGTCCTGGAAGACGGCAGCCGCCTGGCAGCGCGGCGCAGCGAGCGGTTTGTCGACGGCTCGCTCGCGCTGCACAATGCCGCCTATACGGCATGTGCGGTCACGACCGAAGACGGGTGCCCGAAAAACCCCAGCTGGCAGATCAAGGCCGTGAAGGTGATCTATGATCCGGTCAAAAAGCGCGTAAAATATCAGGGCGCACGTATCGAGATTTTCGGACTACCGGTCATTCCCCTGCCCGGCCTTTCCCACCCGGTTAGCGACGAAAACCGCAGTGGCGTTCTGGTCCCGGACATCAAATTCGACACGGTGAACGGCGTCGGCATCACCCTTCCTTATTATTTCAGCATAGCACCCAATCAGGATGCAACGGTTACTGCGCAGATATTCACAGATGTCGCGCCACTGCTCAGCGGCACTTTTCGCAGCCTTGATCAAAACGGCGCCTTCCAGATGACCGGCTACGCCACTTATGGTTCGCGCATCCCGACCGGTGCATCTCAGGTGCTGCCCAACAGCGAAGAAGATTTCCGCGGCTATTTTGCAACAAGCGGCAGGTTCCGGCTTGATGACAAATGGACGATCTCCCAATCAGCGCGGATCGTGTCAGATCGCACATTTCTAAGGCGCTACGACATTAGCGATGACGACAGCCTTCGCTCGACAATCAATGTCGAACGGATCAGCAATAGCAGCTATTTCTCTCTTGCTGGCTGGGCATTCCAGACGTTGCGGGTAAATGATCCGCAAAACCGCGTTCCTGTGGCTCTGCCAGTGATCGACTATCGCAAGCGGTTCAACGATCCCATTCTCGGTGGCCGGCTTGAAATACAGGCCAACAGCCTGGCGATCGGCCGCGCCGAGGGACAGGATACGCAGCGGGCATTTGGGTCTGCGCGCTGGGACATGCGAAAGCTTACAGACTGGGGTCAGGAAATCACCTTGACCGGCCTTGTTCGTGGCGACGTCTATCATAGCGACGACAACGCACTTAATGACACTGCTATCTATCGTGGCGAAAGTGGCTGGCAAACCCGCGCCATTGCCACCGCGGCAATTGATGTGAAGTGGCCGTTTATCGGCGAGGCCTTTGGCGGCACCCAGACGATAACGCCGCGCTTTCAGATCGTCGCAACACCCGGCCTGGCCAATCTCTCTGTGCCCAACGAAGATTCTCGCGCCGTTGATCTGGAAGACACCAATCTTTTCTCGCTCAATCGTTTCCCCGGCTATGATCGCTATGAAGACAATGTCCGAGCAACCTACGGGATGGAATGGGAGATCAATCGTCCCAATCTACAGGTAAACATGATCGTCGGTCAGAGTTACCGGCTGGAAAATAACAATAATATTGTTCCCGAAGGCACCGGCCTGTCAGACCGTTTCTCCGACATCGTCGGCCGCACCAATGTGCGGTTCAAGGATATCGTGAAATTCACCCACCGGTTCCGGCTGGACAAGGACAATCTGGCGGTCCGGCGCAACGAGATCGACGCAACCGTCGGGTCGAAGAGCACCTATGCGCAGATCGGGTATTTAAGGCTGAACCGCAATATCGGACTGGAACTGGAAGATCTCCGAGACCGCGAGGAAGTTCGTATCGGCGGACGCTATCAGATCGACAATTATTGGTCGGTTTTTGGTTCGGCCATTATCGATCTGACCGATCGTAGCGAAGACCCGATTTCCGTAGCCGATGGTTTTGACCCTGTGCGGCACCGGCTCGGCATCGCTTATGATGATGGTTGTCTCTCCATGGGTGTCACCTGGCGTTATGACTATGAAGATACTGGCGATGCGCGAAGTGGCAGTACCTTCCTGTTCCGGCTGGCCTTGCGCAATCTGGGCGTGTAAAGGGCTCTCAAACGGGTTGGCCCGCTCATATTGGGTTCAGCAGATACTTGTTATTTGCTTCGTAAAATTTACTCTTTGTAGTTGAGAAGAAACAAGAAATGAATGTATTGAGCATGAAAATCCAGGGCTTCAAAACCAAAGCTATACTGATCACCGCGCTTGCCGTGGCAGGGGCTTCACCGTCTGTCAGCCAGACGGTGGCGGATACATCGCTGCCACAGACCGGACTGGATATTCCCGACGAGCTGACGATATTCGGCAATAATGACCCGAACATCCGTCGCGCCACTGCGATCGTCAACGGTGACATCATCACCGGAACCGACGTCGGCCATCGGCTCGCCCTGATCGTTGCCGCCAATGGCGGCGAAGTGTCGGATGAAGAAAAACAGCGCCTGCGGCTCCAGGTGTTGCGCAACCTGATCGATGAAACGCTGCAGATTCAGGAAGCCGAAGCCAATGAAATCGTCATTGCGCCAGAGGAAGTCGAAGCCACTTTCCGTCAGGTTGCCCAGCAGAATTTCAAACAGGACCTTGGCGCATTTGATCAATATCTGCGCACGCAAGGTTCGTCTGCTGACACGCTGAAACGCCAGATCAAGGGCGAACTGGCGTGGAGCCGCCTGCTCCGCCGCAACATCCAGCCGTTCATCAATGTCGGCGATGAAGAGGTCAACGCCATCATCGAGCGCCTGAACGCGTCCAAGGGCACCAGCGAATTTCGTATCGGTGAAATCTACATGTCGGCAAATCAGGAAACCGTCGAGCAGGTCGCCGAAAATATGCGCAATATATTGGAACAGATCCGCGCAGGCGGTTCCTTTGTTGCTTATGCCCGGCAGTTTTCGGAAGCTTCGACAGCTGCCACCGGCGGCGATCTGGGTTGGGTTCGCCCCGCTCAACTGCCGCAGACACTTGCCGAAGCTGCAGAGCAAATGCAGGTGGGACAGGTTGTTGGCCCGATCGAAGTACCCGGCGGCCTTTCCATTCTCTATCTGATCGATTCGCGTCAGGTGCTCACCGCCGATCCGCGCAACGCGCTACTGAGCCTCAAACAGCTGGCAATCGATTTTCCCAAAGGCGTCACCGAAGCACAAGCTTCTGCACAAGCCGCAAAATTTGCCGCTGAGACGCAGGGTATCAAGGGTTGCGGCGCAGCCAATGAAGTGGCTGCCCAATTGGGCGCCAGTGTGGTCGACAACGATCAGGTAAGACTGCGCGACCTCCCTGCCGCCTTGCAGGGCGCGATTGCGGAACTGCAAATCGGCCAGGCGAGCCAGCCATTCGGTTCGGTCGAAGATGGTGTCCGCGTCCTTATTCTCTGCGGTCGTGATGATCCGCAGAGCGCTGCAGCACCATCGTTTGACGCGATCATGTCGCGGCTGGAGAATGACCGGGTCAACAAACGCGCGCAAATCTATCTGCGCGATCTGAGACGCGACGCCATTATCGAATATAATTAATGGCGGATTGGAACACCAAGCCATTTGCCATCTCATGCGGGGACCCCGCTGGCGTCGGGCCGGAAATCATCGGGAAGAGCTGGCAACAGCGGACGGAAGCCGGACTCAAGCCGTTTTTTGCTATCGGCAATTTTGCCGACTTTAAGAACCTTGCCGGTGTTCCGGTCCGGAAAATCGAACAGCCGGTGGAAGCCAGCGAGGCTTTCAACGAAGCGTTGCCGGTGTTCCATATCCACGACGCCGCAGCCGCTGTTCCGGGCGAGGCAACGTTGGACAGCGCGCAATGTTCGCTGCACGCGCTCGAGATCGCCTGCGGGCTGGCGCGTTCCGGTGATGCCGGGGCGGTCATCACGGCCCCTGTTTCCAAGACCCAGCTATACAAAATCGGCTTTCGCTATCCCGGCCAGACCGAATTTGTTTCGGAGCGCTGCGGCATAGCGAGAGAAAATGCGGTGATGATGCTGGCGGGACCGACGTTGCGCGTCATTCCGATGACGACGCATATCGCGTTAAAGGACGTGCCGGAGCAATTGACCGCGCGGCTGATTCTCGCTCGCGCCCGCGCCGCCGAAAAAGCCATGGTCCGTAATTTTGGCATAGCAAAGCCCCGCATTGCGGTAGCGGGTCTCAATCCGCATGCCGGCGAGAACGGCAATCTGGGCGACGAAGAGCAGCGGATCATGCAACCGGCGATCGATGAACTGCGCCACGATGGCATGGATATTACCGATCCACTGCCTGCCGACACGATGTTTCACGAGGAAGCACGGCTCAAATATGATGTCGTGCTCTGCCCCTATCATGACCAGGCCCTGATCCCTCTGAAAACCCTGCATTTCTTTGACGGCGTCAATATCACTCTGGGTCTCCCGATTGTCCGCACTTCGCCGGACCATGGCACCGCATTCAATATCGCCGGCCAGGATATCGCCGACCCCC
>JBALUX010000117.1:0-657 GCA_036963725.1 Parasphingorhabdus sp.
GCTGCGGTATCTTTGACGGCACACCAGTGCTTGACCTCGACTATGACGAGGACAGCAACGCCGGTGCCGACGCCAATTTCGTGCTGACCGGTGATGGCAATATCGCCGAAGCGCAGGCGACTGCCGAGGGTCAGACATTTGACGACGAAGGCCTGATGCGGTTGATGCGGCTGGCGAAAATCGGCTGCGGCCAGATTTTCGAGGCGCAGGACAAGGCGGTCGGTTAGCAATTAGAGGAAAAGAAGAACAGCGTCATGCCAGCGCCGGCTGGCATCCAGGCCAATATTGCGAGACTCACAATCATTGGTTTGGGCCCCAGCCTTCGCTGGGGTGACGAATGAGGGAATAGAATGACCCACCGCAAACTCACTCCCGGACGCCTCGTGATCGCCAGCCACAACCAGGGCAAGGTACGGGAAATCCGGGCGTTGCTCGAACCTTACGGTATCGAGCCAGTGTCGGCCGGCGATCTGGGATTGCCGGAGCCGGAAGAAACCGGAACAACCTTTGCCGAAAACGCGCTGCTCAAGGCGCGGGCGAGCGCGGAGGGTTCGGGTTGCGTGGCGCTGGCCGATGACAGCGGGCTGTGCGTTGCGGCGCTGGGCGGCAAGCCGGGGGTTTACACCGCCGACTGGGCCGAGCGGCAATGGTTCGAGG
>JBALUX010000117.1:667-9241 GCA_036963725.1 Parasphingorhabdus sp.
GGGCAAGGTCGAGGGAAAGCTGGCCGAGCAAGGCACCGACGTCGACCGCAGCGCCTATTTTGTTGCAACGCTGGCGCTAGCTTGGCCGGATGGGCATTCGGAAGTGTTCGAGGGCCGTGTTCAGGGCAATCTCGTCTGGCCGCCGCGCGGAAAACTGGGTTTCGGCTATGATCCGGTGTTCCAGCCGATCGGTTTTGAAGAGACGTTTGCGGAGCTTGATCCGGCGCAGAAACAGGCGATGAGCCACCGGGCCGATGCGTTCCGGAAACTGGTGGGGGCCTGTTTTTAGGAATTGCCGTTCGCACTGAGCCTGTCGAAGTGCAGCTCTCGGCGGATAATTGTCCTTCGACAAGCTCAGGACGAACGGGTCGACGCAAATCAGTGCGAACGGATTGGGGCAATCGTCTTAGCTCCGCATCCTGTACGGAGCACATGACTCTACCCCCGCAACGGATCCCTGCCCATCACATTACCCGCCGGGCTATAACGACAGACCAGATAATCGAACTGGCCGCTGTTCGCCATGGCGCAGCCGACGCGCCGGGTCGTCGGCCAGATTATCTGGGTATAATGGCCGATGTCGCCCCAGTTGCCGGTGGTGCTGTTCTCGGGAAAACGACCGGGCTTGAAATAGCGATCTTCCTCAACCCAGGAACTGACCATATCCAGATGGTCGTAGGCGTTGCGCGTGCCCATCCACAGATTCTCGCCTTGCCGTTCACGGCTTCTCGACTGGTTATCATGGCCGAACCGGCCGGTGCGGGCCATTGAGCGGGCATAGGTCGCGGCATCCCTCGCCAATTCGTCGCTCCACAGCAGATCCGGCGCGCCGACCTTGGCCCTGGTTTGATTGTGAGCGCGCATCATCACGCGTTGCAAAGGGCTGACCGGTCGCGCTGCGGGAGCCGGGATGGCGCGCGGTGCAGGCGCTGGAATGCTGAGCGGCGCAGGACCTGCAAGCACGCGCAGCTCCGGCTTGCCTGCGGCTGGCGGTTGCATCGCCGCATCCTGATAGGGGAATTGCGGCGGGATGGCGGAACAGGCCGCTAATAGTGGCGCGATCGCAAAGATAGGGCTAAAGGCGCGGAATATATGCATGACCGAGACCATAGGAAGCTAAAAGTTAACAAGTCCGCTACGGGGCCGCTGGCGCTCTATGTCCATTGGCCGTTCTGCGTCTCCAAATGCCCCTATTGCGACTTTAACAGCCATGTTCGCGAACAGGTTGACGTCGCGGCCTGGCAAGCGGCTTTGCTCGCCGATATGGCGCATGAAGCGGCGCTGACGCCCGGACGCAAGCTGTCGAGCATCTTCTTTGGTGGCGGCACACCCTCGCTGATGCCGCCTGCAATGGTCGAGACCCTGATCCAGACAGCCGAGCGCTATTGGGGCTTTGCCGACGATATCGAGATCACGCTGGAGGCCAATCCGTCGTCGGTCGAGGCAGCGAATTTTTACGATCTGGCCGGTGCTGGCGTCAACCGCGTATCGCTCGGCCTGCAGTCGCTGGATGACCAGACGTTGGAATTTCTGGGCCGGGCGCATGATGTCGACGAAGGGCTGGCCGCGCTCGATACCGCACAGCAGGCCTTTGACCGGGTCAGTTTTGATCTGATCTACGCTCGCCCCGGCCAGTCTCTCGAAGACTGGCAGAAAGAACTGGATCGAGCGCTAAGCTTTGGCACCGGCCATCTCTCGCTCTATCAGCTGACCATCGAGCCCGGCACGCGGTTCGAGACCTTGGTGCGCACCGGTAAGCTGGTGCCGGCCGATGACGACCATTGCGCCGATCTGTTCGAACTGAATCGCAGCATCATGACGGCAGCAGGCCTGCCCGCCTACGAGATCAGTAATCACGCGAAGCCCGGTCAGGAAAGCCGTCACAATCTGACCTACTGGCGCTACGAGGATTATGTCGGCATCGGACCCGGCGCCCACGGGCGGCGGCTGGACAGCGCGACCGAGCGGCACAAGAAGCCGGAGAATTTTCTCTCCGCCGTGGAGCGCAACGGCAACGGGTTGAAGGTCGAACAGGCGCTGTCACCCGAGACGCGGGCGATGGAAGCATTGATGATGGGGCTTCGGCTGGCGGAAGGCGTGGACTTGGAGGCGCTGGCAGAGAAGACCGGGCTGGTGGCGACACAGCTCGTCGATCAGAAAGCAGTGGATCATCTCGCCGGACTGGGCCTGCTCGACGCAGCCCAAGGACGGCTGACAATATCGCCCAGGGGCATGCCGTTGCTTGATGCGCTATTGCCAAAGATCATCGCAGATATCTGAAATTCCAAGCCATTTTCTATCGCTCAAGGGGCGTTGAAATCTATCGGCTTAGCTGTCACACTCGCTTCAGGTCTGAGGAGAGAAAAGTCATGGGTATATTCAGCGTCATCAAGCGCGAGATCAAATTCACGCGATCGCTGAAAAGCGTGATGGCACTGGTCAAGGATATCGACGCCGACGCTCCCATCCTTATCACCGACGATATCGAAGCCACGATAGATAGCTATCCCGACAATATTGCCTTTCATTTTGAAGGCGATACGGTGACCTACGCGGCCTTTGAAGCGCGCGCCAACCGGATCGCGCACTGGGCGCTGGCACAAGGCTATCGCGCGGGAGATACCGTCGCCCTGTTCATGGAAAATGCGCCCGATTTTGTCGCCACCTGGTTCGGCCTGTCCAAGGTCGGGATCGTCACCGCGCTGATCAACAGCAATCTCGAAGGGGCCGGCTTGGCCCATTGCCTCAACATCGTCGCGACCAAGGCGGTGATCACCACTGCCGATCTCGCGCCGCGCCTGTCAAAAATCGCCGCCCAGCTGGACGGATCACCGGCGCTGTGGGATTGGGACGGCGAAGTCGGTCAGGACCTCGACAGCGCCTTGGCGGCCCTGCCCGATGATCGCCCGGACAAAAGCCACCGCGCGAATATGACCGGCAACGACCTGTTTCTCTATGTCTACACATCGGGCACCACCGGCCTGCCCAAGGCGGCGCGCATTTCCCATGCCCGTGCCCGGCGCAGCTTTCGCATTGCCATCTCGACCTGCCCGCTGACGCCGGAGGATCGCATTTACATCACCCTGCCGCTCTATCATGTGACGGGCGGCTTTATCGGCATGGGCGGCGCCTTGCTGAGCGGCGCTTCGGTAATACTCCGCCGCAAATTCTCCGCGTCGCAATATTGGGATGATGCGGCCGATTATGGCGCGACGGTAATCGTCTATATTGGCGAGCTTTGTCGCTATCTGCTGAACCAGCCGGACCATCCGAAGCAACGCGCCCATAAAGTGCGCGTCGGCATCGGCAACGGCTTGCGCGCCGATATCTGGCAGCAGTTTGTCGAACGCTTTCAAGTGCCCAAGCTGCTCGAAATCTATGGCTCGACCGAGGGCAATATCTTCCTGATGAATTTCGATCGCAAGATTGGCGCCGTCGGCCGGATACCGAAATATCTGGAAAAACAGTTCGGCGACACCAGGATCGTGAAATTCGATATTGCCGAGGAACAACCGGTACGGGGCGACGACGGCTTTTGCATCAAGGCGGACTGGGATGAAGCGGGCGAGCTTATCGGACGCATTTTCAAGGACAGCCCTTCCGACTTTTCCGGCTATCAGGACAAGGAGGCGACCGAGAAGAAAATCCTGCGCGATGTATTCGAAAAGGGCGACGCCTGGTTCCGCTCCGGCGATCTGATGAGCCGCGACCGCTCCGGCTATATCTATTTCAAGGACCGGATTGGCGACACGTTCCGCTGGAAAGGCGAGAATGTCGCGACCAACGAAGTTTCTGAAGTGCTGTCGCAATATCCCGGGATCAAGACCGCCAATGTCTATGGCGTCGAAGTCCCCGGCACCGACGGCCGCGCCGGCATGGCCTCGCTGACCGTGGCGGATGATTTCGACATCTCCGGACTGCGCGCCTTTCTGGCCGCGGAAATGCCGCCTTATGCCGTGCCCCTGTTCATCCGGATCGAGCCGGAGGCGCAGACCACTGGTACGTTCAAATATCGCAAGGTCGAACTGGTCGAGGAGGGTTTTGATGTCACCAGGATCAGTGACCCGATCTGGTTCTGCAAACCGGATGTCGAGGGTTATGCCGAGCTGACCAAGGCGGAACATGCGAAGCTGTTGTCGGGTGAATATTGGTTGTAGAGTGCGTGCTCCGCACTTGATGCGGAGTTTTTTCGGCGGTGCAGTTTCTTGCCTCCAGAGCTCCGCATCAAGTGCGGAGCACATTACCGTCATTGCGAGGAGCGTAGCGAAGCAATGACGGGACCGGAAATGGGCACGGTAATCCTCTCCCTGTGGGAGAGGGTGTTTGGAGATTGATCTCGGGCCTGCTAAAACATATCCGTTCACCCTGAGCCTGTCGAAGGGTGAATAGACGCCATGCTTCGATCCCCGCCTTCGCGGGGACAGGCACGCACAGCACGAACGGGTTTTATGACCGACACTGCAAATGCCATCATCAACGCCTTCTCCGCCTATCTCCGGGACGACCGGCGGCGGTCGCCGCATACGGTGCGGGCTTATGTAATCACCGCCGAACGTTTCTGTGCCTTTCTGATGGATCATATTGGCGGCGGCGTGGCGGCGGACGAAATCAAGGCGGTGAAGCAGGCCGATATCCGTTCCTATCTCGCCTATCGCAGAGGTGACGGCCTGACCAACAACAGCGCGGCGCGGGAATTGTCGGCCTTGCGCGCCTTTCTGAAACATGTCGGCGGCGACGAGGCGCAGATACCGAAGATCAAGGGCCCCAAGGTCCGGCGCGGCGTCCCGCGTCCGGCTTCGCCCGATGATATATTGGCGCTGGCCGGCGACGCGCAGGACAGCGCCAGCGAGGACTGGATCGGCGCGCGCGACTGGGCGGTTTTGCTGCTGCTTTACGGTTCGGGCCTGCGGATCAGCGAGGCGCTCGACCTGACCGGCGACGTCCTGCCCCTGTCCGACACGTTGCGGGTCACCGGCAAGCGCAGCAAGGTCCGGATCGTGCCGCTATTGCCGCAGGTACGCGAAGCGATCGAACATTATATCGACCTCTGCCCCTATCCCATTGCCCAGGATTTTGCGCGCTGCAAGAATGACCAGATCGGCGGATCGCCGTTATTCCGCGGCAAGCGCGGTGGGCCGTTGTCACCCAATATGATCCGTCGCGTTGTGCAGCAGGCACGAACCAGGCTCGGCATTTCCGATACCACCACCCCTCACGCCTTGCGGCACAGCTTTGCCACGCATCTGCTGGCGGGCGGCGCGGATTTGCGGAGTCTGCAGGAATTGCTCGGCCATGCCAGCCTGAGTTCGACGCAAGTCTACACCGCTGTCGATGCCGCGCATTTGCTGGATGTATATCAGAATGCCCATCCCCGGGCCGGGTGAATTCCGGATCCAATCGCCGGACCATCGGCACAAAAAGCTGTCAGCCTGCGTCGTCGGACGCGTTATTCTGTGTTGCTAGCGTCAGGATATCGATCGCCTCGGCGACCTTTACCGCAGGGACACTCAATTGCAGCTCGTCAAGCTGTTCCAGAAGCTCTTGAAGCAACTGGATGAAACCGGATAATTTATCTTCGTTTTTCATCCCGAACACTTTTGCAATTGATATGAATATCAATGGTAACGGCTTTCCATATCAAGCCATTACTTCTCCAAGGGCACAGTGCAGCCAAGGGAGCCGAAAGTCAAAATTTACTTGGGATATGCTAGAAATGTAACGAGAAATTCTCGAGGCACAATATTATACTGCTTTGTCGCGAGCCTCATATTTAGCCGTCGGAGAAGCCGGTTCAGCCGCAACATCCAGCACCATTTCGATTGTCGAGATGGCCTTGCCGGTGATCTTGAAACTCCGGTCCACTCCGGTCTCGGAAATATTTCCGGTGACAAGATCCTGCCTTGCCAGCACCGACAGGATGCGATCGAGATTTGTCGGGAAGCGCATCACCTCTGTCAGCGAAGATTCCCGCACCACGGGGACAGAGTCGCGACACGCGTATAATTTAAGCATCACCAGCCAGGTATCTTCCCCGAGATCGGAGATTTCGTCACCAAATATCTGGTTGCGCTTTGCAGCGACTGTCAGAAGATTGTTCGCAAAATCGGTAAAGTGCATATGCCCTCCAGTCCGTGATGGAACGAATGGGGACTTTTCAGCCGACCGGAACGTTCCGTAAGCCTAAGTCAATAAATTTAGGGCGCAAGAACCACAACATGTACCAAGGAACAGGGTGTCAGGTTCGGTGTGTCGGCCGCAAATATGGAGCCAATCAAGACAGTACGCTCGCGTCGCGTTATTAGCGCGAACACGCATCTTTAGCTTCATGCCAGTATCGCGAGAGAAACGACGACTGGACCCATCTCCGCGAGATACTTTGATGGATCACGGTGCCGATTTCCCTTCAGCCCTGTCAGATTGATTAGCGCAAAGCAGCGCTAGAAGGGGCGTTTTCCGCGACAGCCTAATTCTTTAGTTAGTAGCACATTCCGTAGCGTCACCCATTATTGTCCGGCAGAGTAGGTCCCATAATTCCGTCTAAAAAGAGAATATGTGAACTGAAACGAGGACTGTTTTTTCTGCACCAGGGGAGAAGTCTGAAATGGATAAGGAAACGCATTACAACGATTCAGTTTTTACACGAAAATCAATCATGACCGCACTTATGAGTTCGGCGGTGGCCATTGGCGCTGTCGGCTATAGTGCGCCAGCCTTGGCGCAGGATCTGATCGAAGATGAAACCGGTAGCGAGATCATCATCGTCACAGCGCGCAAGCAAAATGAAACACTTCAGGAGACACCGGTTACGGTGACATCGATAGGCGGTGACACGCTCGACAAATTCCAGGTCAACGAAGTCGCCGATGTCGTCAGCCGCATTCCTGCGCTAAACGTGCAAGTCGGCGGTTCCGGTGCCGGTGGCCAGATCAGTCTGCGCGGCGTTGGCACGACCAATATTTCGGCCGCTTTCGATTCTGCTGTCGCCTTTGATTTCGATGGCGTGTCGATCAGCACCATGCGGCTGGTGCAGGCATCCTTTTTCGACGTGGAACAAATTGATGTTCTCAAAGGTCCGCAATCCCTCTTCTTCGGCAAAAGCGCATCGGCGGGCGTATTCTCGGTCCGCTCCGCCAATCCGACCGCGGATTGGGAAGTCGGCGGGAAAGCCTCTTACGAATTTGAAGAGGAAGGCTATACCGTGGGCGGCTATATTTCCGGGCCGGTCAGTGACACGCTCGGTATCCGCGTCGCGGCGCAATATCAGGATATCGACAAATATGTAGAACTGGAGGCGGGCACGCCTTCTGTTTTCGCAGATTCAGGCAAAGGAATGAAGAATTTTGTCGGACGGGTCACATTGCAATGGGATCCGACAGATAATTTCTCCGCTAACCTGAAACTTAACTATAATCATAACCAAGGCGACAGTTTGCTGGGACACTCTGATATTGATTGCGGTGCCAATGGTGTCGCGGATGATGTTGTTCTGGCGGTACCCGGCGTTTCGATCCCGTCTAACGCGACCTGCGACATTCAGGACGGGCTCTATCCCCATCCCGATGGCCATCCTGACTTGCAAGTCATCGCCCCCGGCACCACCGGCGCGGATCGTTACACCGGTCAATCCTACAACGAGACCAACACCGTCTTCGTCCGGCTGGCGATGGACCTGCAACTCAGCGACACGCTGACCCTGTCGACCGTCAGCGGCTTTCTCGACCTCGATAACGAGCATGCCGATCACTTCAGCTATGTCGGCATATTGGCCAATGGCGATCCCGGCGGCCTGCCCGCACCTTTCACCGATTCACTCACCCAGCACACGCAGGAAATCCGCCTGACCAGCGATTTTGACGGCATGTTCAATTTCATGGTCGGCGGTTTCTGGGAAAGCCGCAGCCAGCCGTTGCAGACATCGCAAAACGCCTTCCTCGGTTCGTTCATTTTCCCCGATTCCCGCGGGATTACCTATGACTGGGTTGCCGACCGCACGACAAAAAGCGAGGCCCTGTCCTTCTTTGGCAGCATGAGCCTGGATATTACCGATCAACTGGAACTTTCGGGCGGTGTCCGCTGGACCGACGAGCAAAAGACCCACAGAACATCCTTTCCGTTCGTGCATAATGCCCTGACATTTCTGAACGGTATTGTCGGCGGCATTGGCCTGGTGGTTCCCGAAGGATTCCAGACGGGTCCGGTCAAATTCTCCGACAGCAATATCTCGCCGGAAGTGACGCTGAAATATCAGGCGACCCCTGATCTCAACTTCTACGCATCGTACAAGACCGGCTTCAAGTCGGGCGGCGTCGACAACAGCAGCCTGCCGACCGCGTCGATCCAGCTGGTCGTTCCCGGTTTCGCAGAACAATATCCGGGACTCTATCCCGATCCCGAGGCAGCCCGCGCAGCGGCGCTGAGTTCGCTTATCTACGACTCTGAAACAGCCAAGGGCGGCGAAATCGGGGTGAAGGCGATGCTTGGCAATGGCGCGTTCCGGATCAACACCGCTGCCTTCTACTTCGTCTTCGACGATCTGCAGGTGCAGAATTTCGACGGCACGGCGGTTCGCTTCCT
>JBALUX010000118.1:0-9217 GCA_036963725.1 Parasphingorhabdus sp.
GTCGACGATCCGATCGGCCGATCGGATCGTCGACGCAATAGACCATCGGCTTGAACCCTTCCTTGGCCAGCACCTCGGTCGCCTCGAGCGTTTCGCGCATATTGGGATATAATGTCTTTGCCTCGCCAAGCACCTCCAGCTTGACCAGATCCCAGCCGCCAGCCTCGCGCGCCAGCCGCAAGGTGCGGATCGCGTCTTCGGCATTAAAGCAGCCGGCGGTGTTCGGCAGATAGGTAATTTTCTTCGGATCGATAAAGTCCATCAGCACCGGCTGGTTGCGATCGGTAACATTGACGCGGCGCACGGCGACCGTGACAATCTCCGCACCCGACGCTTCGACGGCTGCCGCGTTTTCTGCAAAGTCCTTGTATTTGCCAGTGCCGACGATCAGTCGCGATTTGAAAGTCCGACCTGCCACGGTCCAGCTGTCGTCACCGGAGCCGCCACCGACGAAATGGACGATTTCCAGTTCATCGCCCTGCTCGACCATGACATCTTCAAGGGTAGAGCGCGTCACGATCAGGCGATTGCGCTCGACAGCGACCTTGGCCGGATCAAGTTCGAGTGACCGCACCAGATCGGCGATCGAGCCACCAGCCGCAATCTTGTGGTCATCGCCGTTCAACTTGATCTGAATTTCAGCCATTTCGGTAACTTTCATGTCTTTGATCTCGCTTTTCAAAAACGAGCCATATAAAGAGGGCGCTCCAGTCGCAACCAAAAGCCTTTGGGAAGGACCAATATCTTGGCGGCCAAGACCATCTTTGTATTGAACGGGCCCAATCTCAACCTGCTCGGCATGCGCGAACCCGAAATTTACGGTTCGGAAACGCTCGACGAGATTGCAGGACAGATTGAAGACCATGCACAGACGCTCGGTTTCGACGTCGACATCCGGCAGAGCAACCACGAGGGCCATCTGATCGATTGGCTGCACGAAGCTTCTGCGGAAGACGCACATGCGGTAATCCTCAACGCCGGCGCACTGACCCATACGTCTCTTGCGCTGTTCGATGCGATCAAGGCAATCAGCACTCCGGTTATCGAAGTGCATATTTCAAATCCCGCCGCGCGCGAGGAATATCGCCACAAGAGTTTCATTGCACCGGTTGCAAAAGGAAGCATTTGCGGCTTTGGTACTTTTGGATATCAACTGGCGCTGGATGCGGCGAGCAAATTTTAACGACATTATAAGGACGAAATATGTCTGCAAAGAAAGAAACGGGTGAAGGCATGAATGTCGACATCAAACTGGTCCGCGATCTGGCCGCGATACTCGAGAAAGCCGGTCTCACCGAAATTGAAGTCGAGGATGGCGATCGCAAGATCAAGGTCGCGCGCGGCGGCGGGACATATATATCTGCGCCTGTCGCTTCCGCACCGGCTCCTGCCCCGGCAGCAGCAGCCCCGGCTCCGGAAGCCGCTCCGGTAGATGATCACGCCGGCGCCCAGAAATCGCCGATGGTCGGCACTGCCTATCTCGCAGCCGAACCGGGCGCCGCCAATTTCATCTCGGTCGGTGACAAAGTTGCCGTAGGCGACACATTGCTGATCGTCGAAGCGATGAAGGTGATGAACCCGATCACTTCCGAAACCGCCGGTACGGTCAAGGCGATCCTGGTCGAGAACGGCCAGCCGATAGAATTCGACCAGCCCCTTGTCGTGATCGCTTGAGGCCCGCAGCGTGACCATTGAAAAGATCCTGATAGCCAATCGCGGGGAAATCGCTCTCCGGATTCTCCGTGCGGCCAAAGAACTCGGCATCGAAACCGTTGCCGTCCACAGCACCGCCGACGCCGACGCCATGCATGTGCGGCTGGCCGATCAGGCGGTCTGCATTGGTCCGCCACCGGCAGCCGACAGCTATCTGTCTATCCCGGCGATCATATCAGCCGCCGAAATCAGCGGCGCTGACGCGATCCACCCCGGCTATGGTTTCCTCTCGGAAAACGCCCATTTTGCCGAAGTTGTCGAAGCGCACGGCATCAAATGGATCGGCCCCAAGCCGGAACATATCAAAATCATGGGCGACAAGGTTGCGGCCAAGAAAACCGCAGGCGATCTCGGCATTCCTCTGGTGCCGGGCTCCGATGGCGCGGTCAGCGAAATAGCCGAAGCCAAGCAGGTAGCCGAAAAAGTCGGCTATCCGGTCATCATCAAGGCGGCATCCGGCGGCGGCGGGCGCGGCATGAAGGTGGTCAACAGCGAAGCCGAGCTCGAAACCCAGATGAAGCAGGCCGGAACCGAAGCCAAAGCGGCCTTTGGCGACGCCACTGTCTATATCGAGAAATATCTCGGCGATCCGCGCCACATCGAATTTCAGGTATTCGGCGACGGCCGCGGCAATGCCATCCATCTCGGCGAGCGCGATTGTTCGCTGCAGCGCCGTCACCAGAAAGTGCTCGAAGAAGCGCCTTCACCGGTGATCAGCGCCAAGCAGCGCGAACAGATGGGCAAAGTCTGCGTCGACGCGATGAAGGGCATGCAATATCGCGGCGCCGGAACCATCGAATTTCTCTACGAGAATGACGAATTCTATTTCATCGAAATGAACACCCGACTGCAGGTCGAGCATCCGGTTACCGAGATGATTACCGGCGTTGATCTGGTCCGTGAACAGATCCGCATCGCCGACGGCCGCGATCTTTCGGTCAAACAGGAAGATCTGGTGTTCAGCGGACATGCCATCGAATGCCGGATCAATGCCGAAAATCCGAAGACCTGGGCACCCTCGCCCGGCAAGGTCACCAGCTACCATGCGCCCGGCGGCATGCATGTGCGCGTCGATAGCGGTCTGTATGCCGGCTATTCGATCCCGCCTTATTATGACAGCATGATCGCCAAGCTGATCGTCTATGGCCGCACCCGCGACGGGTGCATGATGCGGCTCGCCCGCGCGCTGGACGAGATGGTCATCGAAGGCGTCCAGACCACCATCCCGCTCCACCAGAAGCTGGTCCACGACAAGGAATTCCAGTCCGGCGAATATACGATCAAATGGCTGGAAGAATGGCTGGAGAAGGATAATCTGAAGGATTAGGCCGTGCCCCGGCGAAGCCCGGGGTCCATCTCCTGAACTTGCATCAAACGGGAGAGCGTTGGTCCGCACCGCTCGTTCGTCAGCAAACCAATCAGAAAAACAAATCGATTATAGGACCCGTGATGGACCCCGGATCAAGTCCGGGGTGGAAGTTATCTGAACAACGATGTTCAGATAACTTCCACCTTTCCTGAACATAACAAGTCAGTTCAGGAGTCCGACAGGGTTAATAAACTATCACCTGTTGCACAGATGCGGCAAATGGAGTCGCCAGCAACAGGAGTAAGCCATGCGTATATTTATAGTCACAGGCCTGATGGCGGCCACGATGTTGACGCCTGCCGCGGCATCCGCCGCCGAGATTGCACCCAGTCTCAATAGCGCGCCCGGACTGGCCCCCGGATTGACCAAGGTCGACTTGACCGGCACCGCAGCCTTGCAGCGCGAAGGCCGCAGCGAGCGCCGCGCCAATCGAACCAATCGCCAGACCAACCGGACAGGCGACCGCGGACAGCGACGGCCACAAGCGCGAGACAATCGCGGAGAGGCGACGATTAGCCGGCAGGCCCGGGAAACCCAGAGAGCGGCCCGCACCGAACGCTCTGCCGATCGCAACGTCAATCTGGCCACCCAGCGGGAGCGGCGGGCCGACCGGCAGCGCGCTGCCAGCCGGCCGGAAACCCAGAACCGGCGCACGGCGCAGCAACGTGCTGCTCGACGGGGCGACACGAACCGCGACGGACGGGTCGACAGACGCTATGATCGCAATCGCGACGGCCAGATCGACCGGCGCTATGATCGCAATAACAACAACCGCGTCGACCGGCGGGTAGACCGTAACCGGGATGGCAAGATCGACCGGCGCTACCGGGATAACCGCCAGACCAAGAACAACCGCAATTATAACCGCAACAATCGCAACTGGAACCGCAGCTGGCGTCAGGACCGGCGCTATGACTGGCAGCGCTATCGCCAGGCCAACCGCAGCTATTACCGGCTGGGCCGCTATTATTCGCCCTATCGCTCGCATAGCTACCGGCGCTGGAACATCGGCGTATTTCTGGGCACGTCCTTTTACGGATCGCGCTACTGGATCAACGACCCGTGGCGCTATCGTCTCCCCACCGCTTATGCGGGCACCCGCTGGATCCGTTATTATGACGATGTCCTGCTGGTCGACACATATAGCGGCGAAGTCATCGACGTGATCTACGACTTTTTCTGGTAATCCGGAATAGACCGAACAACAGACCCGCTGCCTCACCAGGCGGCGGGTTTTTTGTTGCATCCTGCGAGGGCGCCAAGCAGAAGTGTGTCAGGACAAGAGGAGACTGAAGATGATACGCGCGCTCGGCCTGACAATTTCGACTCTCGCGCTGGCAATGCTGCCGACCAGCGCCATCGCTCAGGACCAGATCATCCGTGTCGGCAATTTGCTGACCGATGCGGCGTCCCAGCCGAGCGGACCGGCAACGATCATCGTCCGCGATGGCAGGATCGCAGAAATCCGGCGCGGACTAGATCCGGTATCCGACTCAGGCGCCACCATCATCGACCTCTCCGACAAGACCGTGATGCCCGGCATGATCGACCTGCACGTCCATCTCACCGGCGATCCCGGCGGCGATTTCTGGAAAGAAACGACCGAGCCGGCAGAATGGGGAGTGGTTGTCGGTGCCAAAAATGCGCTGATCACGGCCAAAGCCGGTTTCACCACCGTGCGCGAGGCGGGCTCTTCGCAATATAGCGCCTTCTCGCTGCGCCGCGGAACCGCCGAAGGGATCATAGCCGGCCCGCGCATTATTGCTGCCGGTCCCGCCCTGGCAATTGTCGGCGGCCATGGTGATGTCTCGGGCTTTACCGAGGATGTGAACGACCTGCTGACGAGCGGCTATAGCTGCACCGGCGCGGTCGAATGTGCGGAGAAAGTGCGCAAGGCCAGTCGGGCCGGCTCCGATATTATCAAGATTACCGCCACCGGCGGCGTATTGTCGCAGCAGGGGCGCGGTCTGGACGCGCAATTTACCGGCGAGGAAATGCAATCCATCGCCGACACCGCCCATTCGCTCGGCCTGAAAGTCATGGCCCATGCCCATGGCGCGCGCGGCATCGAGGCAGCGGCGCGAGCCGGCATTGATACCATCGATCATGGCACATTTGCAGACGAAGCCGCGCTCAAGGTGATGAAGGCTAATGGCACCGTGCTGGTGCCGACGCTGATGGCGTTCAAGGGCGTCAGCGAGCGGCTCGGCAAGGGCATTTATACGCCGGTGGTCGAAGAAAAGATCCGCATGACCATGGGCCGCGTCGGCAAGGCAGTGACGCTGGCGAAGAAACTGGGCGTTCCGATCGGCTTTGGTACCGATGCCGGCGTCTATAATCATGGTCGCAATGCTGAGGAACTGCAACTGATGGTCGACGCCGGCCTGACCCCGCGCGAAGCCGTCGCCACTGCCACTACCATCGCCGCGAAAACGCTGAATATGGAAAATGAAATCGGCCGGATCGCGGTCGGCTATTCCGCCGACCTGATCGCCTTCGACGGCAATCCGCTGGACAATGTCCGCGCGCTGGAAAAGGTCGACTGGGTGATGGTCCGCGGCCGCATCATCGACTAGGGTCCGACCATGGCCAGGGTCTTTTCGAAAAAGCAGACAGAAACATATGCCAGCCCGCGGCGGATGGCCGAGCTTGGCCGGCGCGTCACCGACACGTTGAATGCCCATCCCCGGGTGCAGTGGCTCGAGAGCCCGCACGTGCAGCTCTATGTCCACCAGAATTTTCTCAGCGACGCCGATTGCGACCTGCTGATCGGCATGATCGACAGCGACAGCCAGCCTTCGACTCTCTACAAGGGCACCGAGCGCGAGGGTTATCGCACCAGCTACAGCTGCAATGTCGATCCCGCCGACCCAGACATCCGGCGCATCGACAAATCGATCTGCGACCTGATGGGTCTGCCGCAAACGCATAGCGAGATCCTCCAGGGCCAGCGCTACCAGCCGGGCCAGCAGTTCAAGGACCATCACGACTATTTCCACCAGAGCGAATCCTATTGGCAATATGAAGGCCCCAATGGCGGCCAGCGCAGCTGGACCGCGATGGCCTATCTCAACGAACCGGAAAAGGGCGGCGCCACCGCTTTCCCGCAGCTCGAATATGAGGTCGAGCCGCGCCGCGGCATGCTGCTGATCTGGAACAATATGACGCCCGACGGGACGCCCAATATCAATACGCTGCACGCCGGAACGCCGGTCGAGGCGGGCACAAAATATATCATCACCAAATGGTTCCGGCTCAATCAGTGGCGCAAGACCTGACCCCGGCAAGGGCTTGTTCTCCGATCAACCGCCGACCGGTTTCGACCAACGACGTCCAGGATCAAGCGAAGTCGTTGCGGGTGATACTTTAGCGTGTTAGCTGGCCATAACAGTTTTAGAATAGGAACATGAAATGATCAAGAAATCGCTCGCCCTTCTTCTCGGCACCAGCCTGCTGGCGACCGGCAGCCTCGCGATCGCCCAGCCGCTTGCCGCGACCAGCGCAGCAGCAATGGAGCATCACGAAGAAGCAAAGATGACCGAGGGCCAGAAGATGAAGGCCCTGTTCGCCAAGAGCGACGCGGAAAGCCTGAAGCGCAATCCGATTGGCGCGCTGTTCCGCGGTGATGAACGTTATGCCGACCAGCTTGGCGATTATATCAGCGACGAATATTTCGCCAAAGAGAAAGCCGCCGAGACAGCCGAACTGGCGGCGCTGATGAAAATCGACCGCAGCAAGCTGAGCGCCACCGACAAAATCGCCTATGACGTGTTCAAGCGCGACAAGGAGCAGGCACTCAAGGGCTATTCCGACGAAATCATGGCGCTGACCGTGGTCCGCCCGGTCAATCATTTCAGCGGCTTCCACACATTCTATCCCGACTTTGCTTCCGGCAAGGGCGCGGCGCCGTTCAAGACCGTGAAAAATTACGAAGATAATCTGAAACGCCACAAGCAATATATTGTCCTCGGTGACCGCTCGATCAGCCGGTTCCGCGAAGGTATGGAAAGCGGCGTCGTCGAAACCAAGCTGACGATCAATAATGTCATAGAACAGCTGGCCACCCAGATCGGTCTGGGACTGGAAGACAGCCCGTTCATGGCACCGACCAAGAATTTCCCCGAAGATTTCAGCGACGCCGACAAGGCGCGCCTGACCAAGGAATATGCAGCGGCGACCACCGGAATATTTGCTGGCTATCAGCGGATGCATGATTTCCTGAAGAACGAATATCTGCCGGTTGCACGGGAGGAAGTCGGCCTGTCGAGCATGAAGGGCGGCGCGGTTCTTTACGAGAATATGATCGAGAACACGACCACCCTGCCGCTGAAAGCCGATTATATCCACAATCTCGGCCTCAGCGAAGTCACCCGGATCAAGACCGAGATGGAAGCGATCAAGTCCGAGGTCGGCTTTGACGGCACGCTCTCCGAATTTTTCGAATTTCTGCGCACCGACGAACAATTCCACCCGGAAAGCCGCGAAGCGCTGACCCAGGCCTATTATGACATGGGCAAGAAAGTCGACGCGAAAATCGGCGAGCAGTTCAAGGTTCTGCCGAAATCGCCGCTGGAAATTCGCCCCTATGACGAATCGGTCGAGAAGTTCCAGGCCGGCGGTTCCTACCAGAGCGGCACGCCCGACGGCTCGCGTCCCGGCGTCTTCTATTTCAACGCCTATGACCTGCCCTCGCGCAACACCTCGGGCATCACCACGCTCTACCTGCACGAAGGCGCGCCAGGCCATCACTTCCAGATCTCGCTGGCCCAGGGGAATACCGAGCTACCGAACTTCATGCGCTTTGGCGGCAACACCGCCTTCGTCGAAGGCTGGGCGCTCTATTCCGAAAAGCTCGGCTTCCCGATGGGCCTCTATAACGACCCCTATCAGCGCTTCGGCCATCTCGACGACGAGATGCTCCGCGCCATGCGTCTGGTCGTCGATACCGGCTTGCACAGCAAGGGCTGGAGCCGCGAAAAGGCAATCAAATATATGCTCGACAACAGCAGCATGGGCGAAACCGATGCGACCGCCGAAGTCGAACGCTATATCGCGATTCCCTCCCAGGCTTTGGCCTATAAAATCGGCGCGCTGACCATCCAGCGGCTGAAGAAGGAAGCCCAGGACGCGCTCGGCGACAAGTTCGACCCGCGCGAGTTCCACGATCAGGTGCTCAACACCGGCGCGCTGCCGATGACCGTGCTGGAAAGCAAGATCCGCGACTGGATCAAGTCGCAGGCCTAGATTTTTGCTGCACCTTCTCCCGTGAGGGAGAAGGATATGACGCCTTGTCGCGTATACGGCTAGGCAAAGTTGGATGAGGGCGTTCTGCCGGGGATGGAGCGCGCCAATCTAGAGATCGAACGCCCTCATCCAGCTGCGACTAGGCAGCAAGCTGCCAAGTCTGCGCATCCTTCTCCCTCACGGGAGAAGGCCTCTGCCTTCCGTCATTGCGACCCCGGCGCAGGCCGGGGGAAGCAATCCAGAGCCGCGAGCACCGCACTGGATTGCTTCGTCGCCATGCTCCTCGCAATGACAGACTCCGAAATGGGTGGGCTTGTTGCACAATTCCCTGTCCTACACCGCGTCGACTGTGATAATCCCTCCTCATGCCCGATCGCAAATCTTCCGACAAAACCCGCCACTTTCTGCGCCTTTCCCACCAGAATCTTTTTCTCCTTTAGGGGGTGTGACCCGTGTGACTCTGATCTTCTGTACAGCGGATATTTTATGACCGACAATCTCCTCCCCGCCGCCCGTGAAATTCTTGCGAGGCTTATCGCCTTCGACACCACGTCGCGGAACAGCAATTTGCAGCTGATCGCATGGGTCGAGGATTATCTTGGCCAGCACGATGTCGCCTCAACCCGGGTCGTCAATGAAGAGGCGTCCAAGTCCAATCTCTATGCGAGCATTGGCCCAGCGGTCGAAGGCGGGATCATATTGTCCGGCCATAGCGATGTTGTCCCCATCGACGGGCAGGACTGGCAAAGCAATCCGTGGACGGTGACCGAACGCGAAGGCCTGCTGCACGGGCGCGGGACCTGCGATATGAAAGGCTTTATCGCGCTGGCGCTCGCCGCCGTGCCTCTGTTCAAAAAGGGCGCAAAACCCGTGCATCTGGCGTTCAGCTAT
>JBALUX010000119.1:0-9121 GCA_036963725.1 Parasphingorhabdus sp.
GTCGGAGAACGCGGGACCGGCAAGGAGCTCATCGCAGAGCGTCTTCACCGGCTCAGCCTCCGCTGGGACGGCCCGTTCATAACGCTCAATTGTGCAGCCATGCCCGAGACGCTGATCGAAGCGGAATTATTCGGCCACGAAGCCGGTGCGTTTACCGGTGCGACGAAGGCGCGGGTCGGGCGCTTCGAGGAAGCCGACGGCGGCACATTATTTCTCGACGAGCTCGGAACATTGTCTACCGGCGCGCAGGAGCGATTGTTGCGGGCGGTGGAATATGGCGAAATCACCAGAATCGGATCCTCGCGGCCGCAGCGGGTCGATGTGCGGATTGTCGCCGCGACCAATGCCGACCTACCGAAAATGGCAGCAGAAAACAGATTTCGGGCTGACTTGCTCGACCGGCTCTCCTTCGAAGTGGTCACGCTGCCGCCGTTGCGCGTTCGCGAAGGTGATATTCCCGTGCTGACAGATTATTTCGGACGGCGCATGGCCGCAGAACTGGATTGGCCATCATGGCCCGGCTTTGGCCGCCTCGCATCCGAAGCGCTCAATCGTCACGATTGGCCGGGCAATGTCCGGGAATTGCGCAATGTGATAGAGCGCGCTGTCTATCAATGGAATGACCACAGCAGGCCGGTTGACCATGTCGTGTTCGATCCTTTTGAATCGCCCTGGAAGCCTCGGGAAACGAAACACCGGCAGGAAGCCGAGCCGGCGGCCCAGTCGGCAGCAGAAGCCTCGACAGCGCCCGCGGCACCCGCTTCATCCGAACCTGCGTTCCAGGATGTCGACGATATGAAGGCGGCGGTGGAAGCGTTCGAAAAACGGATATTGGAAGCTGCCTTGGCCAAATCGAGATACAATCAGCGGCAGACGGCTAAGGCCTTGAACCTGACCTATGATCAGTTGCGCCATTCGCTGAAAAGGCATGATCTGCTCGGGACATGAAAAAAGGGGGCCGCAAAGCCCCCTTTTCATGCTTCCAATTCTTCCAATTTTATCCGGCGTTGGCGTTTACCATCGCGTAGAACATCGGCAGTGAAAGCAGGACATTGGTGCGCGAGGCCATCAATGCGATTTTGCCTGCAGCTGCTTTTTCGTCGGCTGTTGCCTCAACAATTCCGAGAACCTTTTTCTGTTTCGGCCAGATGATGAACCAGACGTTGGCGGCCATGACAATGGCGATCCACATTCCGACACCGATCAGCGTAAACGGTTGTTGCAGCGTCATTGCCTGATGGACCCAGCCGCTCGCCCAGGCGACATAAAGGCCGGTTACTACCGTGAGCAAAGCGGCCCAGCGGAAATAGAACAACACTTTCGGTGCAATATGTTTGCCGACAGCCGGTTTCAGCTCGTCCGGGATGGTCGGCATCAGTGGCACCTGAACAAAGTTCAGATAATAGAGCAGCCCGATCCACAGCACACCGAAGAACAGGTGCAGCCAGCGGCCGATTGCATTGCCTGTGACCATATCGCCATCCAGGCCAAACATCAGCGCGATTGCCGCAATCAAGCCGACAATCATCACCGCATTCAGATTTCCAAAAAATTTCGCCATTATATTCCCCCCAAGAGTTAATCCCTATTTAGAACATAACTTTATGCCCGCACCCTCAGGATGTCACGAAAAAATAGGTTTTTGACGACGCCAGGCGATCAAAGAGACAATTGTTCTTGCATCTTTTTTGCTATTGGTGCGTTGAACCACCGTATCTCGACACAAATGGAGAAAAGAGAAAATGGCTTTTGAACTTCCCCCGCTCCCATATGCGAAAACCGCCTTCGGAGATTTGATCTCCGAGGAAACGTTCAACTATCATCATGGCAAGCATCATAATGCTTATGTCAGCAAGACCAATGATGCGATCAAGGGTACCGATCACGAAGGCAAAAAGCTTTCGGAAATCATCGAAGTGGCTGATGGCGGCTTGTTCAATAACGCGGCTCAGGTCTGGAACCACAGCTTTTACTGGTTGTGCCTGTCGCCAGAGAAAAAAGAAATCACCGGCGAATTGAAAGACCGTATCGAAACGACATTCGGTTCGATCGACGACTTCAAAAGAAAGTTCAAAGAGGAAGCAACCGGGCATTTCGCCAGCGGCTGGGCCTGGCTGGTACTCGATGGTGATGAACTGAAAATCACATCCTATCACGACGCCGACACACCGGTCGCTCACGATGTGAAGCCTGTGTTTACGCTCGATGTCTGGGAACATGCCTATTATCTGGATTACCAGAATGCACGCCCGGACTATGTCTCCGCGCTGCTCGACAATGCAATCGACTGGGACTTTGTCGCGCTGAACCTGGACGGAGACGGCGTCAGCCGCGCCGATCAGGGCTAGGCAGACCGATAAGAAGCAATTTTAAGCCGCGTCCTGACTTTCAGGGCGCGGCTTTTCTTCTACCGAAAAGCCGTGCTTCATCAGCATCGGAATATTCGCCATCGCGAAAACAAAGGACAGGGTGGTTACGCCCCATACCTTGACCGTCAGCCACCAGTCGAAGCTGAGCGTTGCGACCATCAGTTCGTTGATCACCGCCATAGCTGTAAAAAACAGGGCCCAGTTGCGGGAGAGTTTCAGCCAGCCTTCGTCGGACAGGCCTTCGAACGCTGCCTGCAACAGGCTTTTCAGCATCGCTTTACCGCGCAGCAAGCCGCCGAATAATATGGCCGCAAATCCGGCATAGATGATCGTCGGCTTGTGCTGGATGAACCGCGGGTCGTTAAAATAGATGGTGAGCGCGCCAAAGCCGAGGATCAGGATAGCCGACATCCACATCATCGGCGAAATCTTGCCCAGTTTCCACTTCGACACGATCATCGCAACGACTATCGCTATCATGAAGGCGACCGTGCCGTAAATCGCCGAGGTCACCGGATTGCCTTCGGGAGCCCCGAATTTATACACGAGGAAGAATATCAGCAGCGGCCCGAAATCGAGCGCGAAGCTGAGGCCCCGATGTTCTTTTGGTATTTCTTCAATTGCGGTTGCTTCGGTCATTTTTCTATCCCGGCTATGGCTGCGGCCAAATCATCGGCCTTGAACGGCCTCAAGTCTTCTACGGTTTCACCAATCCCTATCGCGTGGATCGGCAAACCAAATTGTTTCGCTGCTGCCACCAGCACGCCGCCGCGCGCGGTGCCGTCCAGCTTGGTCATGATCAGTCCCGTGACCTTTGCGACGTCCTGAAACACTTCTATCTGGGACAGGGCATTCTGTCCGGTCGTCGCATCCAGTACCAATACCACATTATGCGGTGCTGCCGGATTGAGCCGACCCAGCACCCGCCGGATCTTGTCGAGTTCGTCCATCAATTCGCTGCGGTTTTGCAGCCGTCCGGCTGTATCGACGATTAACACGTCGATACCGGTCGCTGTCGCCTGTTTGACGCCCTCATAGACGATGCTGGCGCTGTCGCCGCCCTGCGGCCCGCTGACGATCGGAATGCCCAGTCGCTCGGCCCAGATCTTCAACTGCCCGATAGCTGCCGCGCGGAACGTATCGCCCGCGGCCAGCATCACGCCATAATCCTGTTCCAGAAACAGATGAGCAAGCTTGGCAATCGTCGTGGTCTTGCCAGAGCCATTGACGCCGATCACCAAAATCACCTGCGGACGGGGAAAGGCATCGATTTCCAGCGGAATCGCTACCGGTTCCAGTATCGCGGCAATCTCGCGCTGGATGATTTCCTTTACCGCATGCTCGGTCAGGCCTTTTTCAAAACGTTCGACGGCAAGCTTCGCGCGGATCGAAGCAGCCGTTGCCGGGCCAAGGTCCGACATGATCAATGCATCTTCAATGTCGTCGAGCGTAGCCTCGTCCAGCTTGGCCTTGGTAACCAGACCCGCCAGATTTTCGGTCAGCCGCGATGATGTCTTGCTGAAGCCGCCGAACAGACGATCTTTCCAACTATTTTTCTCGGTCACGCTAATACCCTGCCAATCAATTGCTTGTCCTGCACGTCGATAATCTCGACCGGAACTATCTGGCCCTTGTTCGCAGAGCCATCAAAGCGAACGCGGGCGAAATTTTCGGAATAGCCGGTATCACCGGACATCTCCGCGAGTATATTCTGTCGGGAACCGACCAGCGACTGACGCCACGTTCGTGCACGCCGGCTGACGGCCTCCCGCAATATTTTTGCTCTTTGTTTGATCACCTGACCGTCAACCTGCGGCATTTTCGCAGCTGGCGTGCCCTGCTTCGGCGAATAGGGGAAAATATGACCGTGAACAATGTCGCACTGGTCGATTATCGAGAGGCTGTTTACGAACATGGCATCATCTTCGGTCGGGAAGCCGGCAATGATGTCAGCGCCTATCACAATTTCCGGTCTTTTGGCTTTCAGCCTTTCGACCAGAGCAATCGCCTGTTCCCGGCTGTGCCGCCGCTTCATCCGCTTGAGGATCATATTGTCGCCCGACTGGAGCGATAGATGCACATGCGGCATGAGCCGCGCTTCTCCGGTGAGTAGGTCGAACAACCGGTCATCAATTTCTATGCCGTCAACGGACGAAAGCCTCAGCCGCGGTAGCTCCGGGACATGTTTCAAAATGCGCTCGATCAGCATGCCCAAGGTCGGCTCGCCGGGCAGGTCGAGGCCGTAGCTGGTGACATCCACGCCGGTCAGGACGACTTCCTGAAAACCCTTGTCGACCAAAGCCTGCACCTGGTCAACGATCAGGCCAGCCGGCACCGACCGGCTGTTGCCGCGACCGAAGGGAATTATGCAAAAGGTGCAGCGATGATCACAGCCATTCTGGATCTCGACAAAAGCGCGCGACCGGTCGGCAAAAGAACTGACCATATGCGGCGCGGTTTCGGTGATCCGCATGATGTCGGATACCCGGATATCGGGACGGTTGCTTTGCAGGCCAAGCTTGAAATTGGCTGCGTCATATTTGTCGCCATTGCCGACCACCGCGCTGGTTTCCGGCATATCCGCGAACATCGCGGGATCGACCTGCGCAGCGCAGCCGGTGACGATGATATTCTTGTCCGGATTGTCTTTCTTCGCCCGTCTTATCGCTTGCCGGGTCTGCCGCACCGCTTCATTGGTCACGGCGCAACTGTTGACGATGATCAGATTGTCGCCATCGATATTGTTCGCCGCCAGATTCTGCCGCAACGTCTCGCTCTCCGCGATGTTGAGCCGGCATCCCATGCTGATCATTTCCGGAGCGTTCATCCGAACTGGGTCCAGTCTGCTTCGCCGGAATAGACATAGGCCGTTGGGCCCTGCATCTGGATATTCTCGTCGGCTTTCCAGCTGATCACCAATGATCCGCCCGGCAAATCGACCTGTACAGGGCTGCTGACCAGACCGCGCCTGATCGCGGCGACAGCGGTCGCGCAGGCTCCGGTGCCGCAAGCCCGGGTCAGGCCCACGCCGCGCTCCCAGACGCGCAAATGGATCGTGCCGTCCTCGATATGCGCCACATTGACGTTCACTTTGTCGGGAAACAGAGGGTCAACCTCGATCATCGGGCCAAGCCGATCCAGCTCGACGATATCGCTATTCTCGACAAAGAAGATCACGTGCGGATTACCGACATTGACCGCGGCAGGATTTTGCAAATCTTCCCAGCCAAGCGGCATGTTGAGCGTATCCATGGCATAGGCGAGGGGGATGGACTGCCACTCAAAACGGGGCTTGCCCATGTCGACGATGGCGCCGTCCTCGGTCGCACTGCCGATGATGATGCCGCCAGCGGTTTCAATCCGGGTTTCGTCGCCGATCAGCTTCGCGACGCATCTGCTGGCATTGCCGCAGGCTTCGACTTCGCTGCCATCCGCATTATAAATCTGCATCCTGACGTCGGCCTCGTCGGACGGGCGCAGGATGATCAGCTGGTCGCAACCGATGCCGCTGCGCCGGTCTGCAATGGCTGTGACTTTCGCGCTGGACAGTTCCATTTCGTTTTCGCGCGCATCGATGATGACAAAATCATTGCCCAATCCGTGCATTTTATGGAAGCGTCCTGTGGTCATGACTGGCGATTTAGGGATGCCGTTCCCGGGAGTCCAGCTATTCGGCTCGCAATTGCTCGCGAGAAGTCGGTCTAGCTTGCTTTCTGCATCAGTTCTTTTCCAAGGGACGATAGGTCCGGATCGGCTTGCAGAGCCGCCGCGTCTTCCAGATCGCCGGCAGGCAGCAAATTGCGCTTGGCCAGAATCTTCCGTGTCTCCTGAACCGTTAACGGGCGTCCGTAATGCCAGCCCTGACCCTGGGCACAGCCGATGCTGCGCAGCTCGTCCTCGGTTTCCTTGTCCTCGATACCTTCGGCGGTGATCGGCAGGCCAAGACTCTCGCCGAGACCGTTGATGGCTTTTACAATGGCTTTGCTTTCGGCATTTCCGAGAAGCGAGGAAACAAAGCTGCGATCGATCTTTATCCGGTCAAACGGCAATGCGCGCAGATGTGCAAGAGAACTGTAGCCGGTACCGAAATCGTCCAGCGCGATCTTGATGTCCTGGTTTTTCAGGCTGCCGACGATCGACTGCGCAAGGCTGAGATTTTCGAACAATGCGCTCTCGGTGATTTCGATTTCCAGCCGGTTCGGCGGGAAACCGCTTTCGACGAGCAATTTGACGATTTTTTGCGCCAGCCACGGATCGAGCAGCTGGACCGGCGAAATATTGACGGAGATCGTCAGGCTGGCGTCCCAATATTTTGCATGGTTGAGCGCCTGTCGCATAATGCTAAGCGAGAGATCGCCGATCATGCCGGTTTCTTCGGCGATCGGGATGAATATTTCGGGCGAGATCAAACCCTGTGTCGGAGATTCCCAACGGGCAAGAACCTCGAAACCGATCAATTTGCCGGTGGCGAGATCTATCTGCTGTTCGAAATAGGGCACAAATTCCCCATTGGGTATGCCCATTCGCATACCGGTTTCCAGCAAACTGCGCGTCTGCAGTTCCTGTTCCATGTTCGCGTCAAACCAGCAATGGCGGTTTCGCCCCTGCTTTTTCGAGCTGTACATGGCAATATCGGCACGGCGCATCAGCAGATCGACACCTTCCGACTCTGAATCATAACGCGACATGCCGATGGAAGTGGTCACAACAAGCTGGTTGCCATTCTCGACGATCGGCGTTGCAATGGCCTCGATGAGATCGTCGGCGATCCGTTCGACCATTTTCGGCTGTTCGGGATCAAAAACAAATGCGCAGGCAAATTCGTCGCCACCCAGACGTGCGAGCAGATTATGCGGTGGCAAGACTTGCGTCAGGCGCGCTGCCACCTGTTTCAGTACCGCATCGCCGGCGCTGTGGCCGTGCACGTCATTGATGTTCTTGAAATTGTCGAGATCCAGCATCATGAATGTGATGCTCTTTTTCTGCCGTTGCGCGAGGCTGATCATCTCGGCTGTCTTCTCGCCGATTGTCCGGCGATTGAGCAATCCGGTCAGCGGATCGGTAACGGCGAGCGAGTGGGCAAGCTGTTCGGCAGCCGCCCGTTCTTCAACTTCCTTGGTCAGATCCTTGTAACGGCGCCAGCCGAACAGGATCAGGGCAATATTCAGCAAAAAAGCGGGGACCAGCACATTGTCGCCGGCTCTGGCCTGGCCAGTAATAGAGTCAATGGCATCGGACAGCACCGTGCCGCCGGTACCGGCAAACATGAGTATCGCCAGAATGACGATGGCGCCGGTCACAACATCGCGGCCAACGGATATCTTATACCCGTTTTTCATCAACCTGAGATGTTGGTCGGCTGCTGGTCGAGCCATAGTTGTTTTCCCGCTGTTGCCGGAAGGCTTTTGCCCAACAGTTCTCAATTTCTGGTTAACAGCCGTTCATATTTGTTGAAAATCCGGACTTGCGATATCGGGGGAACTGCACTAATAGGCTGCCAAGTCAGGCAATGCTTGTATTGCCAATCCAGTTTAGAGTTCGAAAAACTCACACGTCGATCAGCGAGGTTTCGCCCACCGGCGCTTTTTGCGTTGGCCTGAAATCGGGCCGTTTTGAAGAAGGAAAGGCGGTAACATGTTTGATAAGTTAAGCGACCGCCTTGGCGGAGTCTTCGACAAGCTGCGCGGGCGCGGTGCGCTCAGGGAAGAAGATGTTCGCGGCGCAATGCGCGAAGTGCGGATCGCTTTGCTCGAAGCCGATGTCGCGCTCCCCGTCGTCAAGGATTTCGTTGAGAAGGTAACCGAGAAGGCTGTCGGCCAGTCGGTTCTGAAATCGGTGACCCCCGGCCAGCAAGTGGTCAAGATCGTCAATGACGGTATTGCCGAAATGCTGGGTTCCGAGGTCAGTGCGCTTGAACTGTCGGTAGCGCCGCCCGCCATCATCATGATGGTCGGTCTGCAGGGCTCCGGTAAAACGACCACCACGGCGAAAATTGCCAAGCGGCTGAAAGACAAAGAGAACAAGAAGGTCATGATGGCCTCGCTCGATGTCAATCGTCCGGCCGCTCAAGAGCAATTGGCCGTATTGGGCGAGCAGATTAACGCCGCCACCTTGCCAATCGTAGCAGGGCAACAGCCGGTGGAGATCGCCAAGCGGGCACTACAGGCTGCCAAATTGCAGGGCTTTGACGTATTGCTTCTGGATACAGCCGGCCGTCTTCATGTCGATCAGCAATTGATGGACGAGATGAAGGCCGTCGCCGATATCTCGCAACCACAGGAAATCCTGCTGGTCGCCGATGCGCTGACCGGCCAGGACGCCGTCAACGTTGCCCAGAATTTCTCCGACCAGGTTCCGCTGACCGGTGTCGTGCTTACCCGCATGGACGGCGATGCGCGCGGCGGTGCGGCGCTCTCGATGCGCGCGGTTACCGGCAAGCCGATCAAATTTGTCGGTGTCGGCGAAAAAATCGATGCGCTTGAAGAATTCCATCCGGAACGCGTTGCGGGCCGGATATTGGGCATGGGCGATGTCGTCAGTCTGGTCGAAAAAGCGGCCCAGGTCGTCGACAAGGAAGAATCCGAAGCCCTCGCCGAGAAGATGCTCAAGGGGCAGTTTGATCTCAACGATCTGCGCTCGCAGCTCAACCAGATGACCAAAATGGGTGGTCTGGGTGCAATGGCATCGATGATGCCGGGCATGAAAAAGGCGAAAGCGGCGATGGCCGGCGGAGCGATGGACGACAAGGTTCT
>JBALUX010000120.1:0-9050 GCA_036963725.1 Parasphingorhabdus sp.
CTGTTGAAATTGATCAACTAGCAGACCATGTCTGGCCCCGTAATGAACAATATCATCGACAATGTAAAAACCATCCTGGCCGTCAGTTTACTCACACTGGTGGCTTCCTGCAATCCTGCGCCGGACGGAAGCGTTTCCGCCGTAGCGGAGCCGCCGCTCGCAGGGGCCAAGATTGGCGGCTCATTCACGCTGACCAATCAGGACGGCGTCAGAACCTCGGAAGAGCAGTTCGATGGCCAATATCGCATCATGTATTTCGGCTATAGCTATTGCCCGGATGTGTGTCCGGTCGATCTTGCCAATATCATGCTGGGGTTGAAGCAGGCGGAAAAAGACGATCCGGCGCTCGCCGAGAAAATCCAGCCGATTTTCATATCGGTCGACCCCGGGCGCGATACGCCCGCCGTGCTGAAACAATATGTGTCCGCTTTCCACCCGCGGCTGATCGGTCTCACCGGCAGCGCCGAGGAAATCGCCGCCGTCGCGAAAAAATATCTGATCATTTATGATATCCGCAATGACGAAGATTCGAGCGAATATCTCGTCGATCACAGCCGCCAGGCCTATCTGTTCGGCCCGAACGGAGAGCCGCTGGCGCTGTTGCCATTTGACGGCACGCCGCAGCAGGTCGCGGACGAAATAGCCCGATGGGTGCGCTAGGCGCCGATAAGCCGTTCTGGGAAGAGCCGCTTGAATCGCTGGATCGTGGCCAGTGGGAAGCCTTGTGCGACGGTTGCGGCAAATGCTGTCTGCTGAAAGCCGAGGACGAGGATGACGGCCAGATATATATGACCAATATCGCCTGCAAGCTGCTCGATCTGCAGAGCGCCCAGTGCAGCGATTATCGGCATCGCAAATTCCACGTCCCCGATTGTGTCCGCCTGACCCGCAACAAGCTGGAAGAATTTGAGTGGCTGCCCGACAGTTGCGCCTATAAAATGCGCGCCAGGGGCCTGCCATTGCCGGAATGGCATTATCTGGTCTCCGGAGACCGTGAATCGATTCATGCAGCTGGACAGTCGATCCGCGGCAAGGTCATCCCAGAGAGCAAGGCCGGGCCGCTCGAGCAGCATATTCTCGATGCGCCTCTTTAGTTCAGCGCGTTCCGAACCGCTCGCCATCAGCCTCAACGGGGTCAGCTATCCTCTCCAGTTGCGGCGATCCAAACAGGCCCGGTCGATCATTGTCTCGGCGGATACGGTCAAAGGCGTCGTCCGCCTGACCTTGCCAACCTACGCATCTGAAAACCAGGCGCTGCGCTTCGCCCAGTCAAAATCCGACTGGCTCAATGCCCGCTTTGCCGAAGCCGTTCCCCCGGTTCCGGTGGAGGACGGCAGCCAGATCGCGTTCTTGGGCGAGCCTTATATCATCAGATGGTCGCCGGAATTTGCGCGGGCTCCGTCGATAGTGGAAGGCGAAATTCGACTGGGCGGGCCGGCTGAACATATCGAGACCCGCATCCTCCGCTGGCTCAAGGCCGAAGCGCGGAAGATTTTTGCCGAAGATCTCGAATTTTACTGCACCCGATCCGGGACCGATTTGCCGCGGCTGGCGGTCGGCGATGCGCGGCGCCGCTGGGGCAGCTGTTCCGGTCGAAAGTCGATCAGATTGAGCTGGCGGCTGGTCATGGCGCCGCCGCATGTCCGCCGGTCGGTGGTGGCGCATGAAGTCGCCCATCTCACGCATATGGACCATAGTCGGCGATTCTACGCCTTGCTCGACCAGATATTTGAATCCGATCGCCTTGTCGCCGATCGCTGGCTCAAGGATCATGGCCGTGGTCTGCATATGGTGGGCGCGGAACGGCAATCCCCGCCGGCTGACTGAACCGGGCTGTTATTGCGGTTCGAGACGGGCCGCTTCGGGAAGTAGCGACTCCGGCTGATTCTGCGGAGGCTGCGGTTTCGGTTTCTTCACCGGAGCAGGTTCCGGTTTGCGGGGGGCACTATCCTCACCGCGACCCAGTACCGAATCGATCCAGTCCTGGTCCAGACGCGGACCATCGGCAGCTTCGCCGCCTTCCAGATCATATTCGATCCCGCGACCGGTTTCGATCGGCATGCCGTTCTCGTCGACGTAAATGCCGTCTTCCGGTTCTCCGAACAGCTCGTCTTCATCCGGTTCCAGTTGCCATTCCGGCAGAACCAGTTCGGTATCGAATTTCTCGACCTTGCGATTGGCTACGGCCATTTTCATAAACTGCGCGAAGACGCTGGCCGGAGCCCGGCCGCCCTGCAATCCGCTGACCGGTTTGGCATCATCACGGCCCATCCAGACGCCGGTGGTCAGCCCGCTGGAAAAGCCGAGGAACCAGCCATCCTTGTTGCTGCTCGTTGTACCGGTCTTGCCGGCAACCGGCCTGCCGATCTGCGCTGCCCGCCCGGTGCCGGTGGCGACGGCGGTCTGCATCAGGTCGGTGATGCCGGCTGCGACCCATGGGTCGACCAGCACACGGCTGCCGTCAAATTTGCTCTGGTACAGGACATCGCCCTTCATCGTCTGCACCTTGGTGATCCCGAACGGGGTTATCGCAATGCCCTTGGCACTGATCGAGGCAAAGGCACGGGTCATGTCGAGCAACCGCACGTCGGAAGTACCCAGTACCATCGAGGGGTTGGTGTTGATCGGTGTGGTAATGCCGAACCGGCGCGCCATATTGGCGATGGACGACGTTCCGATATCATTGCCGATCGCCGCCGCAACGGTATTCTTGGAAAAGGCAAAAGCGGTGCGGACATCAATGTCGCCGGCATAGCGGTCCCCGCTGTTGCGCGGCGTCCAGTTGCCGATCGTGATCGGCTCGTCGGTCACCGTGTCATTGGGCGTATAGCCCGCTTCCAGCGCCGCCATATAGACGAAGACTTTCCAGGCCGAACCTGGCTGGCGAACGGCCTGGGTTGCGCGGTTATAGTTGGAAGTCACATAGTCCGTCCCGCCGACCATTGCGCGCACCGCGCCATCGCGGTCGATCGCCACCAAGGCCCCCTGGGCACCGGCCGGCACGCCGGACTGGATCGCTGCGGTGGCGACGCGCTGCATGTCGAGATCGAGCGTCGTCCAGACCTCGATCGGCTCCACGCTCTCGTCGATCAGCAGGTCCAGTTGCGGCAGCGCCCAGTCGGTAAAATAGCGTACGCTATTCTGCCGTGGTTCGGGCGCCAGCTTCACCGATGCCGGATTGGTTTTTGCCGCTTCGGCTGCGGTTATCGCACCGGCGTCCTGCATCACCTCCAGGACTACGGTTGCCCGTCCGATTGCCGCTGTGGCATCGGCTGTGGGCGAGTAACGGGACGGAGCCTTGACCAGACCGGCGATGATCGCGGCCTCGGCCAGATTGAGCTCTCTGGCGCTGTGCGCGAAGAAACGGCGCGATGCGGCATCAATGCCATAGGCGCCGCCGCCGTAATAAACCTTGTTCAGATAAAGCTCGAGAATCTGCTCCTTGGAAAATTTCCGTTCCATTGCCATCGCCAGCAATATCTCGCGGCCTTTCCGGCCAAAGGTCCGGTTATTGTTCAGAAACACATTGCGGGCCAGCTGCTGGGTGATGGTTGACCCGCCCTGGGCCCAATGGCCGCGCTGCATCCTTACCTGAAGCGAACGGGCGATGCCGATCGGATCAACGCCCGGATGGCTTTCGTAGCGCCGGTCTTCGACGGCGACCATGGCCGATTTCATGACTTCCGGGATGTCCGCATATTTCAGCCACTCGCCGTAGCTCGGACCCATCGAAAACAGCTCTTTGCCGTTTACATCCAGCACCCGGATCATCTGGCCGTTGGGAGAGGATTTCAGATCCTCGAAGCCGGGGAGCGACGAACGGACAACCAGGACCGCAACCACCAGAGCAATCGCTGCCAGCAATCCGACGACCAGACCGGTCTTGGTCAGCCGCCACAGCCATTTGCGCACTGGGCCCTGTTTATTGCTGCGTTTTTTGGCCCGCGCCATATTGATCCACCCACTAAATACTGACTAGAGATTTTCTAGCGTTCTGGTGCCTTACCGTAGGCTGAACAGGGAAGCACAGAAAAAAGTCAGTCGTCCTTGGGTTCGAACGCCATGGCGGCGCTGTTCATGCAATAGCGGAGCCCGGTATCGGTCGGTCCATCGGGAAAGACGTGGCCAAGATGGCCGTCGCAGGTAGAGCAGCGTATCTCGACCCTGCGCATGCCAAGGCTATTGTCCTCGATCTCGGTGACCGCTCCGGAATCGGCGGGCGCGGAGAAGCTCGGCCAGCCGCAACCGCTGTCGAACTTGCTGTCCGATTCAAACAATTTGCTGCCGCAACCGGCGCAGAAAAATTCTCCGTCGCGATATTCGGTGTTCAGCGCTCCGGTAAAGGGCCGTTCGGTGCCCGCTTCGCGCAACACATGATATTGTTCCGGGGACAGCTGCTGCCGCCATTGTTCGTCGCTCAATATTGTTTTTTCCATTTCCCTTAAATGGGTGTTCGATCGCAGCCGGTCAAGGGATCTGGCGAAGAGAGTCGTGCCGGGCAGATATGATGCTTAACCGGATATTAGGCATATTTGGGCAGTATTTCGGATTATGATGATGGTGGCCAAATCCTTGCTGTTCGGAGCAATATTATTTGTGTTCCTGGCGATTCAGCCAGCGGAATTGCAGGCGCAATGCCGTCTCTGTGCTGCCAGTGCCCAGTCTGACAGTCTTTCCAAGGCGGTTAGCGGCAAGCCGGAAATTCCCCTGCAGATCGAAATTACTGCCAATCTCGATTTCTCGCGCATGGCCTTGTTGAGCAGCAGCGGCGGTGTGGTCAGTATCGACCCGATGTCCGGCAACAAGCAAATACGCGGCAGCATTGCCAATCTCGGCGGCATGGCACTGCACGGAGAAGGCCGTCTGACCGGTGAACCGGGCCGGAGTGTGCGCATTTACCTGCCTGAGCGGATCCAGCTGAGCGCGCCCAATGGTTCGACGGCTGAGCTGGAGCGGCTGGAAACCAATCTGCCGACGCTGGCGCGGCTTGATCCGTCGGGACGGCTGATCTTTGCCTTTGGCGGCCAATTGCGCATTCGGGGAGATGCCAGCGGCAGTTTTCGCGGCCGGATTGCGATTACCGCCGACTATGAGTGAATCCGGATTCTGACCCTAACGACCGCTGGCCGCTTTCCGGGCAATCAGCAGCAACTCTTCCTCCAGCAAAACCTGATCCGGCTGACCGCTGCTTTTCATCGCGATTTCCAGCTGCAGGATCCGCTCGATCAGCCGCGCGATATGGGCGGATGACCAGATTCGCAACTGCCGCTTGAAATGTTTCTGTTCCTTGAAGAAGACGCTCGGATGGCCGGCAACGGAATCGACATTGCCGCCCTTGTCGACCTTGCTGCGCAGTTCCGCGAGCTTGGTAAGATGCCGGAGCATGATCCGGATCAGGCCGATCTCGCTGATCCCCTGCGCACGCGCAGCGGCGATCTCCTGCGCCAGCCGGGCCGCATCGCCGTTGAGCGCGGCATGGATCAGCAGATTGATATCTTCTTCGTCATTTTCAGCGCCGAGCAGGAGCAGAATATTGGCTTCCGGTGCGAGCGGGTTTTCCGGCGTTGCATCCAGATAGAGTGCGATCTTTTCCACTTCCATCCGCGCCAGCACCAGATCATTGCTGGTCAGCGCGGCGATTTCCTGGGCCATTTCCCGGCTCAATCGGAGGCCTTCGGTCTTGGCCATGGCCTGGATGGCCGCTGCCGCCTGTTCCGGTGACGTCTCGTAACAGGTCGCGATCAATGCATCCGGCGCAGCGATGATGCTTTTCGCCAGCGCGGTTTTGTCGCCCATGCCGGGGGCAATGACAAACACCGGATCGCCGGCAGTATCGCTGGCCAGAAGATTGTCTATTGCTGCTGTCGCGCGGACCGCTTCGCCGCTGTTCAGACGCAGCACGAGATAGCGTTTGTCGCCGAACAGAGAAGCGGAATTGGCTTCGTCATTGAGCCGGGCGGGACCATCGTTGATATCGCTTATGGTCAAATCGACCCGCTCCGCGGATTGTGCGAGTGGCTTGACCAGTTCCTCGACCAGTGCCTGACAGCGGGTGACATTGGGGCCGCATAACAGGATCAGTCGAAATTGAGCGGAACCGGCATGAAAGCGCCTGACAATGTCTTCCGGCTTTGCCTTCATGGCTGCGGCGACGCGCTCGCCTCTTGCCGGGCAAAAAGAGAAAGCCGGGTTACAATCTGGTTGGCAACGCGGTTCGCCAGATTTTCCAGCGCGGTATCCTCCGCAGCCAGCGTCGCATATTCCGAAGATACCACATCGATACCGGCATCCGATCCGGCTGTGGCATCCAGTACCACCACGGAATCAGAGAGACGGACCAGCTGATAGCGGGCGCGCAAGGTTCTGCGCTCGCGGGTGATCCGGTCATCGCTGCGCACGCCAAATCCGGCAATCTTGTCTTCCAGCGCAACGGTCAGGCGATATTTTGCCTGCTGGCCTTCAAAAGCCTCGAGCTGATCCTTGAGGGCATTGCGGGTCAGCCAGCCGGCCTTGCCGGCAATCGGTTCAATCTCGACATTGCCGAGCTGCTGGGCGACTACGCCATTGGTACCACCGGCATAAAGCGGCCGCAAATTGCAGCCTGCAAGCATTGCCGACAATGCCACCACCAGGGTGATCCGGGCAAACACAGACTTCATATTACGATGTTGACCAGTCGGTCGGGCACGACAATCACCTTCTTTATTTCTGCTCCGTCGAGACTACGCTGCACCTTCTCGGATGCCAGAGCAAGCTCTTCGAGTTGCTCCTTGCTGCTACCCTTGGCCACGGTGATTGTATCGCGGAGCTTGCCGCGCACCTGAATCGCAATCGTTACTTCGTCGTCGACCAGCAGACTTTCGTCTACGTCTGGCCAGAGCGCATTGGCAACCAGATCGCTTTCGCCGAACAAGGCCCATGCTTCCTCGGCAATATGCGGCACCATCGGCGCGACGATCCGGGCAAGCGACTTGATCGCTATGGTCCGGTCTGCGGAAGGCCGGGATTTCTCGATCAGATTGACCAGTTCGAAAATCTTCGCGACGGCCTTGTTGAACGACAGCGCTTCGACGTCGCCAGCAACGCCGGCGACGGTCTGGTGGAGCTTGCGGCGGAGTGCCTTGTCTTCGCCTGTATCTTTACTGTCGGCGACAGCGATAAACAGACGCCACAGGCGCTGAACGAAACGCCAGCTGCCTTCGATACCCGCTTCGGACCAGGGCAGGTCGCGTTCGGGCGGGCTATCGGAGAGCATGAAGAAACGCACCGCATCGGCGCCATATTGTTCGATGATCGGATCGGGATCGACGACATTTTTCTTCGACTTCGACATTTTCTCGACCCGGCCGATGGTGACTGGCGAACCGTCCGCGATCACAGCCCAATCAGCACCGTTTTTCTCGACTTCGTCGGGAGACAGCCAGCTGCCGTCGCCATGTTTATAGGTTTCGTGCGTCACCATGCCCTGGGTGAACAGGCTCTCGAACGGCTCGGCAAAGTCCAGCTTGCCGATGCTTGCCAGCGCCCGCGTCCAGAAGCGGGCATAAAGCAGATGCAGGATCGCATGTTCGACGCCGCCGATATATTGCGTCACCGGCAGCCACTGCTTGACCACTTCGGGGTCGAAGGGACGGTCATCCGGCTGACTGGCGAAGCGCAGGAAATACCAGCTGCTGTCGACAAATGTGTCAAGTGTATCGGTTTCGCGCCGCGCCGCCTTGCCGCATTTGGGACAATCGATATGTTTCCACTTCGCGTGGCGTTCCAGCGGATTGCCCGGCGTTTCAAAATCGATATCTTCCGGCAAGACGACCGGTAGCTGGTCCTTTGGCACTGGTACGGGACCGCAATCATCGCAATGAATGATCGGAATCGGCGTACCCCAGTAGCGCTGGCGCGAAACGCCCCAGTCGCGCAGCCGCCAGGTGGTCTGGGCCTTGCCCCAGCCTTCGGACCCCGCGCGATCGATAACCGCTTTTCCGGCAGCTTCGACCGTCATGCCGTCGAGAAACGCGCTGTTCACGATCTTGCCGGGTCCGGTATAGGCTTCGTTCCCGACATATTCAGCACCGGTATCGTCGCCATCGGAAACCACGCGTTTGACCGGCAGGTCATATTTGCGGGCAAAGTCGAGATCGCGCTGGTCATGCGCCGGCACGCCGAATACCGCGCCGGTGCCATAATCCATCAACACGAAATTAGCGACATAGACCGGCAGCTGCCAGTCGGGGTCGAGCGGATGGGTGACGGTCAGCCCGGTATCGAAACCCTTTTTCTCCATCGTTTCCAGTTCGGCAGCGGTGGTGCCGCCGGCTTTGCACTCTTCGGCAAAGGCGGCGAGCGCGGCATTCCCGCCGGCGAGTTTCTGAGTCAACGGATGGTCGGCCGACAGCGCGACAAAGCTCGCCCCGAAAATCGTGTCCGGTCGTGTCGAGAAAACCTCGACCGATGCAATATTGTCTTGCGCTTCGGCCAAATCGAAATGGAATTGCAGTCCCTGCGACTTGCCGATCCAGTTTTCCTGCATCAGCCGTACTTTTTCCGGCCAGCCCTTGAGGTCGTCCAGGCCAGATAGCAAATCTTCGGCAAAATCGGTAATTTTCAGAAACCACTGGCTGAGCTTGCGCTTCTCGACCTGCGCGCCGGAGCGCCAGCCCTTGCCGTCGATAACCTGCTCGTTCGCCAGCACCGTCATGTCGACCGGATCCCAGTTGACCGCCGATTCCTTGCGATAGACCAGACCGCCCTCGAACAGATCGATGAAAAGCGCCTGTTCCTGGCCGTAATATTCGGGATCACAGGTCGCCAGTTCGCGGCTCCAGTCAAAGGCAAAGCCGAGCGTCTTCAGCTGGCTGCGCATCGAGGCGATATTGGCTCTGGTCCACTCGCCAGGATGGACTTTCTTTTCCATCGCCGCATTTTCCGCCGGCATGCCGAAGGCGTCCCAGCCCATCGGGTGGAGCACTTCATAGCCCTGCATCCGCCGGAACCGGGCAAGCACGTCGCCCATCGTATAGTTGCGGACATGACCCATGTGGATCCGGCCCGAG
>JBALUX010000121.1:0-8952 GCA_036963725.1 Parasphingorhabdus sp.
CTGGTCGCGGTGACATACATATCGAACGAGACCATCAGGTCGAGTCTTTCCAGCGCCCGGTCGAGCTTCGCACCGTCGGGCGCGGACAGCACCGGATTGCCGGTGACCACGAACAGCGAGCGTATCCTTTCCTTGTCATCATTGTCGCGGAGCATTTCATCGGCGAAGGTCACCATCGGCAGTTCGCTCATCACTGACGGCATGACGCCACGTACGGTGTCCGCCGTGCGCACCGACCCCCTGCCCACCAGATTGATCGTATCAAGCGCCGGTTCCGGCACCATCGTGCCCCCGACCCGGTCGAGATTGCCGGATGCGATGTTGATCACCTGGATCAGCCACTGGTTGAGCGTGCCAAATTCGCAGACCGAGACACCCATCCGGCCATAGATAGCTGCAGGCTGATCAGCCGCGAGTTGCGCCGCCATGTCCTGCATCGTGGCGACCGGTATTCCGCAATGGGCGGAAAGCTGCTCCATATCAAAACCAGCGACTGCCGGCTCGATGGCGCTCCAGCTGTCATCCAGTATCGCATCGAGTCGGGAAGTATCGACCAGCCCGGCGTCAAATACGCTTTTCAATATCCCGATCAGCAACGCCGTATCGGTCCCCGGCTTCACAAAATGATGTTCATCGGCCAGTTTGGCGGTTTCGGTCCGGCGCGGATCGACGACGACCAGCAGGCCATTGCGCGCGCGCATTTCCCGCACCCTTTTCTTGAAATCAGGCACGGTCCAGATGCTGCCATTGGACGCCGCCGGATTACCGCCGATGATCAGCAGATACTGGCTGCGGTCGATATCCGGCACCGCGGCAAGACTGACATGGCCATACATATGATATTGCACGACATGATGCGGGATCTGGTCCAGCGTCGAAGCCGAATAGATATTCTTCAGCCCGATCGCGCGGCGCAGGGTGCTGATCTGGGTGGAAATACCATAATCATGCGCCGCAGGATTACCCATATACATGGCTGGCTTGGCGCCCTGCCCCTTGAGCGCGGTCATTTTTGCGGCGATTTCGGAAAATGCCTGTTCCCAGCCAATTTCCTGCCACTGGCCATCGACCTTTTTCACCGGCTTGTGCAAGCGGTCCGGATCATCCTGCAAATCGGCGATAGCGGTCGCCTTGGGACAAATATGCCCCCGGCTCAGCACATGATCGGGATTGCCCTTGATCGAGAGTATCTCCCGCCCCTCGACCTCGACCAGGACGCCGCAATTGGCTTCGCAGATATGACAGGTGCGGGCGTGGATCGTGCTCATCGGGAAACTCCTTTGATTTAACCATCCGATTAACAGATTCGCGGAACAGTCGCCAGTGCCACCTCTCTATCGGCCAAATTTTTGCGCCAATTTTTACTGGGCATTTGCCGTCAATTGTTCAATGAAGCGCGCAACACCTTCTGTCGGAGCAATTTCTTCATGCCGCGTAACTGGCTTTTCAACGTCTTACTCCTCCCACTCTATCTGGCACTCACCGCCTGCCCGGCCCCGCAGCAGGATATTGCCAGCACTGGCAGCGATGCGGGTCCCGCAACCACGGATCAAGCCGGAACTGCCGCGGATTATATACCCGCAGTGATGCCGGATGATGCCGATCCGGCGCTCTGGGTGATCAGGGATGAAGACACGACCATCTATCTGTTCGGCACCGTCCATATCCTGAAACCCGGGATGAGCTGGTTCGACGAAGCGGTGAAGGACAGTTTTGACGCGGCCGACGAACTGGTGGTGGAAATGATCAAACCCGACGCTACGGCGATGATGAAAATCGTCAATGAAATGGCGATCGACAAGACCGGCATTTCGCTGCGCGACAAACTGACCGAAGACGACCGCGCCGATTACGAAGCGACAATGACCAAGCTGAACCTGCCGATCGCCGCCTTCGATCCGCTCGACCCGTGGTTCGCCAGCGTCAATCTTTCGCTCATTCCGCTGATGCGCAACGGATATGCAGCGGATCAGGGCGTCGAGGATGAATTGCTGGCCCAGGCAAGAGCCAGGGCTATCACCATCACCGGCCTTGAAACGCCGGAGCAGCAGCTCGGCTTTTTCGACAATTTGCCCGAGGAAGTCCAGATTCGCTTTCTCAATTTCACCGTCGATAATATCGACGAGACCACCGAGGGCATGGAGCAGATGGTCGCCGAATGGGCCAATGCCAATGTCGATGCGCTGGGCGAATTGATGAATGCCGGACTGGAAGACAAGATTCTTTACGAAACGCTGCTGGTCAATCGCAACATCAGCTGGGCAGAATGGGTCGATCAGCGAATGGGACAGCCGGGAACGATATTCATGGCGGTCGGTGCCGGTCATCTCGCCGGAAAAAGCAGTCTGCAAGCGATACTGGCGCAAAAAGGACTAGTTGCGGAACGGATCGACTATTGATTATTCTCGCCGCCAGACTTTCTTTTCCCTGCCCTCTCACCAAATTAGGCAATATGCGCATCATCTCCGTCATCCTGTCCCTGATCGCTTCGTTGCTGCTTGGCGCGTGCAACAACACATCCGATCATGTGACCCTGAATACCGTCAAAATAGGCACGCCGGCGCTTTGGAAAGTCAGCGGCACCCGTCCAGGACAAGTCGGCGTCGCCTATATGTTCGGCACCATCCATATCCTGCCCGATGACGTTCAATGGCGCACGCCGGCTCTGGAAGCCGCGATTGCCGAATCGGACCGGCTGGTCATCGAAGTGCTCGGACTGGAAGACACCCAGAATGCAGCAAAGATATTTTCCCGGCTGGCGATTTCCCCCGGACAGAAGAAGCTGGACGACCGCATCAGCCCAAAGCTGCACGATGACCTCGACCGGATCATCGACGCCGCCAATATTTCCGAACGCACGCTGAACCGCATGGAAACCTGGGCCGCGGCTCTGTCGCTGGCTTCCGCACAGACCAGAGGTCTCGGCCTTGATTCGACCGGCAGCGTCGAGAAAAAACTCACCGCCCAGTTTGAAAAAGCCGGAAAGCCGATCGAGGCGCTGGAAACCATCGAATTGCAACTCGGCTATTTCGACAAGCTTCCCGAAGAGCAGCAGCGCAAGATGCTGACCAGCGTGGTAGAGGATTCGGACGATGCCCAGCAGGCCTTCGAACTGCTGTTCAACGCCTGGATGACGGGTGATCTGGAACATATTGTGACGCTGTCCGATACGGGCATACTGACCGATCCCAAGACCCGCCAATATCTTCTGGTCGCGCGCAATCTCGACTGGGTGGAGCAGCTGGACAAACGCTTGCAACGCCCCGGCACATCGCTAGTAGCGGTAGGCGCAGCCCATCTGGCAGGTCCGGATGCGGTTCAGGCAACGCTCGCAAAGCGCGGGTATAAAATAGAAAAAATTCAATAATCAGGGCCTAGCATGACATATATATTTGATCGGGAAACCGCGCTGGTCGCGCTGGAAGACGGACTTTTCACGGTCCAGGCGAGCGACGTTTACCGCAATCCGACCGGCATGGCCTTTGGTGGCTGGGTCGCGGCGATAGCCGGACGCGCCGTCCAGATGCATCCCGAATGCCGTGGTCCCTTGGTGTCTCAGCAGATCGTCTATATGACCGGCGTTGGCCCCGGAGAAGTCAAACTGTCCGTCAAACTGCTCCGCGCCGGATCATCCACCCAGTTCTGGCGGGTCGAATTGTCACAAAACGGTTCGCTGACCAACGCTGCCGATATCGTCACCAGCACCCGTCGCCCGACGGATATCGACTATCAAGTCGAAATGCCGGCGACCAAATCACCGGAAGAATCCATTTCCCTGCCCTCGGTCAATCCGATGGCGCCCGAGTGGGTCACCCATTATGACCAGCGCATTGCCAAGGGCATGCCCTTTGCCGTGAACGACTCACCCGAAGCGATTGTCTGGATCAAGGAAGCGGACGGCCGTCCGGTTGACCGGGTCAGCCTTCTTTCGATTCTCGATACGCCGATGCCGCGGACATTTTTTGTCACCGAACAATTCCGCCCCGGCTCTACCGTTTCGATGGCGACCTATATTTATGCCAGCGAGGAAGATCTGGCGGCGGCCGGAAGCGAATTCATGCTGCTGCGGGTGACCGGCGCGACGGTCCGGAACAGCGCCACCGACGGGCGGGTCGAGATCTGGTCGCAAAACGGCACATTGCTGGCAACAAGCTCCCAGATCGGCTTTTTCCGCTAGACCTGATCCGGTGCCGCAAACCCCTTGCTTTTGCGATGTTCCGACCTTATAGCGCCCTCTTTCCGACCATGAGCACCCTGGAGGCGTGGCGGAAATCTAACAAAACCTTATTTTTGGAGCAACATTATGAGTGATCAGCTGACTATTTCAGCCGAGCCACGCGAACGGGCTGGCAAGGGAGCCTCCCGTGCACTGCGTCGTGAAGGCCGTATCCCCGCCGTTATCTATGGCGACAAGAAAGAAGCCATTGCGATTCACGTCGAAGAGCGTGCATTGAACAAGCTTCTCGGTACCGGCCATTTCATGAACTCGCTGGTTCAAGTCGAAGTTGACGGGAAGAAAACCCGGACACTGCCAAAAGATGTTGCTTTTGATCCGGTCACCGACCGCCCGCTCCATGTCGACTTCTTCCGCCTTGCAAAGGGCGCGAAGGTTCAGGTCAATATTCCTGTTGTCTTCATCAACGAAGAAGAATCTCCTGGCCTGAAACGTGGCGGCGTCATGAACGTTGTTCGTCACGAACTCGACCTGATGTGCGACGCGGATCATATCCCTGACCAGATCGAAATCGATGTCACCGGTCTCGAAATTGGCGATTCGATCCATATCTCCAGCATCACCCTGCCAACCGGCGCTGAAAGCTCGATCACCGATCGCGACTTTACCATTGCCGGCGTGACCGCACCATCTGCTCTGAAATCTTCCGACGACGAAGCCGAAGAAGATGAAGACGGTGAAACCGAAGTCACCGAGCAGGATGCCGATACGGCCGAGGGCGAAGACAGCTAGACCTTCAGCCATCAAACAATGTAACGAAAAACCGTCCATGCTACATTTACAAAGCATGGGCGGTTTTTTTGTCATTCAACAAGCTCAAGGCGAGCTGGAAGAGCGTTAGAAAATGCAACTATGGGTCGGCCTTGGCAATCCGGGCGCGCAATATGCGATGCACCGGCACAATGTCGGCTTCATGGTGATTGACGCGCTCGAAGAAGTGCATGGCTTCCCCGCCCCGAAACAGAAGTTCAAGGGCTGGACCATGGAAGCGCGGCTGGGCGGCGAAAAGCTCGTCCTGCTCAAACCGGCGACTTTCATGAACGAAAGCGGGCAAAGCGTGCGCGCCGCGCTGGATTTTTACAAATTGCAACCGGAGGATGTCACCGTCTTCTACGATGAGCTCGACCTCGAGCCGTTCCGGATAAAGGTCAAACGCGGCGGCGGCGCGGCCGGTCATAATGGCATAAGATCGATGATCGCCCATATCGGCCCCGAATTCCGCCGCGTACGCATCGGCATCGGCCATCCCGGACACAAGGCGCGGGTGACCGGCCATGTTCTGGGCAATTATGCCAAATCGGAAATTGACGATCTGGCGGATATGCTGGGCGTGATCGCTGCGGAGGCGGACTGGCTGGCGAAGAATGACGACGCGCGCTTCATGAGCGAAGTCGCGATGCGGATGCAGGAATAGTGGCTATTATCGAATGAATCGTCACCCTGAACTTGATTCAGGGTCCAGAGCGTATATGCGCAACTTTTGAACGATTTGGCACGGGATGCCGAGTCAGGTTCAGCATGACGGAGTATTAAAATGGGTTTCAAATGCGGTATCGTTGGCCTTCCCAACGTCGGAAAATCAACGCTTTTCAATGCACTGACCGAGACACAGGCAGCGCAAGCGGCGAACTATCCGTTTTGCACGATCGAGCCGAATGTCGGCCAGGTTGCGGTGCCCGATCCACGGCTCGACCAGATCGCAAAAATCGCCAACAGCGCCAAGATCATTGAAACACAGCTGGCCTTTGTCGACATCGCCGGCCTGGTTAAAGGCGCGTCGCAGGGCGAAGGCCTGGGCAACCAGTTCCTCGGCAACATCCGCGAAGTCGATGCGGTCGTCCATGTGCTGCGCTGTTTCGAGGATGATGATATCCAGCATGTTGCCAACAAGATTGATCCGATTTCCGACGCGGAAGTGGTCGAGACCGAACTGCTGCTTTCCGATCTCGAAAGCCTCGAGAAGCGCGTTCCTGCCTTCCAGAAAAAAGCCACGAGCGGCGACAAGGAAGCCAAAATTGCAGCCAGTGTATTGGGCCAGGCGCTCGAATTGCTGCGCGAAGGCAAGCCCGCCCGTCTAACCCAGCCAGAGGGTGAGGAAGAGCAACGGATTTTTGACCAGTCGCAGCTATTGACCGCAAAGCCGGTGCTTTATGTCTGCAACGTCAGCGAAGCGGATGCCGCAAAAGGCAATGACCTGAGCGCCGCCGTGTTCGAAAAAGCCAAGGCCGAGGGCGCGGAAGCAGTGATCGTCTCTGCCGCCATCGAATCCGAACTGGTCGAGATGGAGCCGGAAGACCGGTCCGAGTTTCTCGCCGAACTTGGCCTCGAGGAATCCGGTCTCGCCCGCGTCATTCGCGCCGGTTATCAGCTGCTCGACCTGCAGACCTTCTTCACCGTCGGCCCCAAGGAAGCGCGCGCATGGACCGTGCACAAGGGTGCCAAGGCCCCCGAGGCCGCTGGCGAAATCCATAGCGACTTTGAACGCGGCTTCATTCGCGCCGAAACCATCGCCTTTGATGACTATGTCGAACTTGGCGGCGAAAGCGCAGCCCGCGACGCCGGCAAATTGCGGCAAGAGGGCAAGGAATATGTCGCGAAAGATGGTGATATCTTCAATTTCAAATTCAATGTCTAAATTGTCACATTGTTCAGCTAGGCGGTAGTGATCCGGGAGAAAGCAGCATGATAAGGTCGATTTTTTCACTGGTTTTGGCAGGTTTTCTGCTGACTGGCGCCCCCGCTTTTGCTGCGACCACACCCGAACATGACGACTCCGGCAGTGAAAAGGTCGAGATACGGGATCCGGTGACGATGCTGATCTCGATCGACGGTTTCCGGCCCGATTATCTGGAGCGCGGGATCACCCCGAATCTCAGCGCGCTGGCCGCGTCCGGCATATATGCGCCGATGCGCCCGTCCTTTCCGAGCAAGACCTTCCCCAATCACTGGACGCTGGTGACCGGGAAAACGCCCGATCATCACGGCATCGTCGGCAACACCATGGAAGATGCCGCGCGGCCGGGCGAGGTCTTCAAGATGGCGACCAAGGATCCCTTCTGGTGGGATCAGGCCGAGCCGATCTGGATCAGCGCCGAGAAACAGGGCATTCGTTCCGCCACCATGTTCTGGCCGGGGTCGGAAGTGGATTTCAACGGCATCCGTCCGGCGGACTGGTGGCCGTTCAGCCAGGATCTGTCCAATGATCGCCGGATCAACGCGGTCGTCGACTGGATGCGGCGCCCTGCGGATATCCGGCCCAGGCTGGTGACGCTCTATTTCGACACGGTCGACACGGCAGGCCATTATCACGGTCCTGCACCGGGCGAGAAATTGCACGCTGCGATCCTTGCGGTGGATAGTGAAATCGGTCGTTTGAAGCAGCAGCTCGACAATATGGGACAGCCGGTCAATTTCGTGATCGCCTCGGACCATGGCATGACCGAAACCGCGCCGGAGCGGATCATCCGTCTTGATGATATCCTGCCGCGCGACCAATATCATCTGGTCGAAGACGGCAATTATGCCGGTCTGGCGCCGCTCGGCGACAATATCGAGGCATTGCGCGCAGCCTTCCTGCGCCCGCACGAGCATATGCAATGCTGGGACCGCGACAATATTCCGGAGCATTTCGCCTTTGGCAAGAATGCGCGCGTACCTGCGATCCTCTGCCTGCCGGAAATCGGATGGGTGGTCTATCAGGACACCCCGGAATGGATGACCGGCATTGGCGGCGGCCACGGCTATGATCACCGGGAACCGGACATGATGGCCTTTTTCCTGGCCAGTGGACCGGCCATTAAAGCCGCTGGTCAGCTACCGGTGTTCGATAATGTAGATATCTATTCGCTTGTCGCCAGGCTGGCGGGCGTGAAACCGGCTGCCAGTGACGGCAGCCTCGCCCCGTTCGAGCAAGCGCTCAAACCCTGATTTGAGAGCGAACCGCCGGCGCTCTTGTCAGAGATCGCTGTCGGCGACTTTGGTATAGACGACCGCCACCGGGGCGCTGTCGATGACGCCGCAGCTTTTCGGATCGACGATCCGGTCTCCCCGGAAGCCTTTCAATTCAAGACCGTCGTCACTCAACGTCAGGCCCATGCCGACCCATATTTGCAGCGCGCATTTTTTCTGCATCGCCCGTGGAAAAGGCCCGCGATGCGCGCCGTAGACCAGGTTCCCGTGAATGGTCGCGGTAAAATCGATGTCATTTTCATCATTATTTTCGGACCGCTCGCGGTACCGGGAGATCAGGCTGGTCCCTTCCTGGGTGAAACGGAAGATATTGCCGTCCGCCTGTTGCCAGTAGCCGGTCAGATCATGATCGGTCTTCTCTGCCTGCTCGGCATCCGGTCGCGCATCGGCGGCTGCGCCATCGACCATCATCAGGGCAGCAAGTGCATAGATCGCTTGGCGGTATATCATGGCTAACTCCATTTCATCCTGTTCCTGCGCCTAGGACAGTCTCTGCAACAGGCAATGACCTGGATCACAAGCCGCCGGTTTAACAGCATCGGGCCTATTTCCGGCCAAACAGTTTTTCCACATCTTCCAGTGCCAGCTTCACCCAGGTCGGGCGACCGTGATTGCACTGGCCGCTGTGCGGGGTCACTTCCATCTCGCGCAGCAAGGCATTCATTTCAGCAACGCTCAGCACGCGCCCGGCCCGGACAGAGCCGTGACAGGCCATGGTCGACGCGACATGATCGACGCGCTCCTTCAGG
>JBALUX010000122.1:0-8836 GCA_036963725.1 Parasphingorhabdus sp.
GGATATAAATATCGGGCCGAGCAAATCGTCACTGCGAATGGCACCGTAAAAAGTCTCGACCAAATTGGAAATCAGGGCATCGTCGATACCTATCGCATGGGCTTGCGCCATCTTCTTCGCTCTGGCGCGTTCGGCATAGCTTGGTTCGGTCATGATCTCGACTCGGTTAAGATGCATTTGATATGCAGCGTTTATGACACTTGGCTTTTAAATGCAATATATGATATGCATCTTTTATGAGATTATCCGTTCAAACCGATTATGCCCTACGCACATTGATGTATCTGGCTGCGCACGAGGGTCACCATTCGATCTCCGAAATCGCCGGACAATATGGTATTTCGAAAAATCATTTGATGAAGGTCGCGCAGCGGCTGGCGGCGGAAGGCTTTGTCGACAGCGTTCGCGGGCGCAGCGGGGGTCTATTGCTCAACCAGCCGGCCGAGACCATCAATGTGGGAAACGTCGTCCGTACTTTTGAGGAATATGGCGCCTTTGTGGAATGTTTCGATGCAGCTAGTGGCAGCTGTGTCGTCACGCCTGTCTGCGGCCTGCGTCATGTGCTCTCGGACGGCATCGAAGCCTTCCTGCGGCATCTCGACGGATTCACCATAGCCGACCTGGTCGGTGACAAGGCACGGTTCCGTTCCGTCTGGGAATGATCCGGCCATTCTCCGGCTCACCGAGAAATATGCAATAATCTGGGCCATAGATGTCAAAAATCTGTATCAGGCTTGCCATGTCAAATTCAAATGCACTCTTGGTCGCCTTACGGCAGATTAACCGGGCGATCGATTTACAGTCCAAAAAACTGGAGCGGGAAACCGGCCAGACCACGCCGCAACTTCTGCTTTTGAAGGCGCTGGAAAAGGACGGTCGGGCGAAACCGTCGGTGATCGCCAAATCGGTGCATCTGTCTCACGCCACGGTCACGTCCATTGTCGACCGGTTGGAAAAGTCCGGAATGGTGATGCGCGAGAAAAGCGCAGATGATCGCCGTTCGGTAGAGATAGTTCTGACCGCCAAGGGCCGGGAATGCATCGAGAACGCACCGGAGATGCTGCAGGAGGATTTCCTGATTTCATTGGCGCAACTGGAACCATGGGAGCAGAATTTGCTGATTTCCTCGGTCCAGCGCATCGCTGTGATGATGGATGCGAACCAGATTGAATCCGCTCCCATTCTGGAGGTCGGCGAAATCTAGGTTTGCGGTATGACGTCGGTCATAACCTCGTCCGCCGGCAAGTCCCAGGTCAGGTGCCGGTCATCCAATACGATCATGTTTTTATCGGTAATCAGCGTGCCGAGCGTTTTATAGCCTAGCAGCTGCATGGCCGACAATGTCGGATTACGGGCCAGAGCCATGGTTTCGTCGGACGAGAAATTTGTCAGACCTCTGGCCAGTTCGTCGCCCGATTCTCCATATATGTGGATAACGTCGCCTTTGACATAGGGGCCCTGAATCGAGAGCACGTCCTCGCGGCCGATATTCCGCCGACCGGATTTGAAGGCTTCGGCGGTCGCCTCGGTAACGACAATGCTGCCCGCCATCTGCAGACGATCCGACAACCAGTTGGCCCAGGCAGATTCGGGCCGATCATTGGCCAGAATTCTGGTATGTGGCCGTTCGTCATTCAGCACCGACGTAACCGGATGCTCATATTCACCGTGCGCGATCCGCGTATCGCAGCCGGCATTCTGCGCCATATGGGCCGCTTGTATCTTGGTCAGCATCCCGCCGCTTCCCAAGGTGCTCACACCTTCTGTCACTGCGAGATAAGGCGAGACATCGGTGACTTCCTCGACCAGCTTGGCGCCGGGCTCGGAAGGGTCTTTGTCATAAAGGCCATCAACCTGGGTCAGGATGATCAGTTCGTCTGCTTGCAGCATTTGCGCAATTTTCGCAGACAGACGGTCATTGTCGCCAACCCGGATTTCTTCGGTCGTGATCGTGTCATTTTCGTTGATGATCGGCATGATATTGGCATCGAGCAGCCGATCGACGGTGTTCTTGGTATTGAGGAAGCGTTTGCGATCTTCCAGATCGCGCAATGTCACCAGCACCTGCGCTATTTCAAAACTATATTCGTGGGCGACCTGCTTATAGGCATTGAGCAAAAGCGGCATACCGCATGCCGCTGCGGCCTGCTTGTCACGCAGACCAGCCGTCTCCGGCCGCTCGCCGATCATATTCATACCCAGCGCGACCGATCCGGACGAACATAATATGACCTTCGCGCCACCTTCCCGCAACCGGGCGATGTCCTCGAGCAAATTATGCATGAAAGCCCAGCGCGGTGTGAGCCGTTCTTCATTGGCCAGCAGGCTGGAGCCGACTTTCACAACGATTGTTTTACCTTGTACCATTTAACGTGATGCCCTTATTACTCGTTGATGGAGGTAGGGATTGAACCTATCCAGTGCAATAATTTAGTGATCAAAACATATAATTTTGCGCCGAAGCTATATAAAACAAGCATTTGTTGACATATCTATTTTGAATACTAAGCACATTGCACAGTCCCTTATCATTAACAGCAAGAGATTAATTTGACAAAAATATTGCTCCTCGGATGCGGAAACATGGGCGGTGCGCTGCTGAAGGCATGGGCTGCCAACACCGATCACGAATTTACCGTGGCAGATCCGGCCAAACCCGATCTGCCGGATGGCGTCACCCAGGTCGGCTCGGTCGAGGAACTGGGCGAGCAGCTTTTTGACTATCTTATCGTCGCGCTGAAACCGCAGCTGATTGACGATGTGCTTCCCGGCTATTTGCCGCGCTTGAGCCCTTCCGGCGTGATCAGTTCGATAGCGGCCGGATATTCCGCTGCGAAGCTGGCAGCCCATGCGCCGGGCCGCTCGGTCATCCGGATCATGCCTAACCTGCCCGCGGTCATCGGCAAGGGCGTCAGTGGTCTCTACGCCCATGGTGCTGTTTCCGAAACAGCATCGGGCGATATAGAGCAGCTCGCCTTGTGCTCGGGAGAAATCGTCTGGGTAGACAGCGAAGACATGCTGGATCGCCTGACAGCGGTGGCCGGAAGCGGCCCCGGCTATGTTTTCGAAATGCTGCGCGCCTATGTCGAGGCCGCTGAAAATCTCGGCTTCAGCGAGGAAGATGCCAAAAATCTGGTTCTGGGGACCGTGCGCGGGACATTGGAGCTGGCGCTGGAATCGGACCTCTCGCTCGAGGATTTGCGCAAGAATGTCACCAGCAAGGGCGGTACCACCGCAGCCGGTCTCGATGCGCTGAACGGCAAGGAAGAATTTTCCGCGCTGATCCGCGACACGCTGGGTGCAGCCTACAAGCGCGCCGTCGAGCTTCGCTAACAGCAGCAATGTTTCACAGATAAATTATTCAGGCCGGCTCCAACCGGCTGGCCTGATTCGAAGCCCGTCAGTCAAGCGACAACAGCGAAAGCCGGTGCCCCTAACCGGTGAAACCCGGTGCCCGGTAGATTTCGGTTCCGCGCCGGTAGACGACCAGTTTCTTGAGCGTTACCGGGTGGAAAAAGGCCTCGATTGCCTGCCCGCTTTCGGTGCGGGCATAGACTTCATAACAATCGCCCTCGACCTGCGTCTTGAGCAATTCCCAGCCTTCCATCCAGGCCTTTTTCTTCAGCTTCGTGATCGACTTCCAGTTCTTGGCCGGGCCCGCATCACATTTGATGTCGCCATCTGCATAAGCCGGTTGCGCCAGCATCAGCGTCGCCAAGGCAGCGGCTACGGCCGTATATTTGCGGGAAATTTTTCTCATGTCATACTCCGTTGCTTGCGGTGCCGCCGGCTGCGGCCGATATAGCGTAAAATCCAGGCCAATATGAGCGGTGCGAGATGAACCATTGCTGGCTGCCAGACCCAGTCGAGCAAAATCCAGTGGACCAGCCCGATGATCAGCGCCGGATAGACCAGACGCTGGATTTTTTTCCAGTTCCGTCCGAGTTTCCGCATGGCATAGTTGAAGCTTATCACTGCGGGGAGGAGCATCAGCACGAGCGAGAGCCAGCCGGTCCAGATTCCCGGAATGCCGAATTCTTCGACCATCGCAGCAAGGCTGTTCATATCGAATATATAGAAAACCAGATGGAGCATGGCGTAACCGAAGGCCGCGACGCCCAGATTACGGCGGATTGCGATCCAGCCCCTGAAAAAGCGGTTGAGACCGAAAAATTCGGATAACGGCCCCGGCAGCATGGCGAGGATCATCAGCCGTATCGACATTTCTCCGCTGGGATGCAACATGTCCATGGCCAGAGCATCGCCTTGCGAGAAGGACCAGAGCATCAGGATGCCGGGGACGGCGAGAAGCAGCCACAAAAGGCCTTTGGTGAGGGAACGTTTCATACTGTTGCCCAGCGCCGCAGCATATTGTGATAGACGTGGATCAAGCGGTCGATATCGGGATCATCATGCGGCCGGTCGGGTGTCAGCGACTGTATCGACTGGTCGAGATCAAATAGCAGCTCTCTTGCAGACGGGTCGGCAACGGCGCTTTGCATCCATGTGATTGCACAAATCCGCTTGCCGCGCGTAACCGGCGTGACCTGATGCAGGCTGGACGAGGGATATAGGACCATATCGCCGGCGGCCAGTTTGACCGGCTGCGCGCCATACTGCTGTTCTATCACCAGTTCCCCGCCATCATATTCATCCGGTTCGGATAGAAATATCGTCGCCGACAGATCACTGCGGATGGTCATATTCGCTTCGGGAAGACGCATCAAGGCGGCATCGCTGTGCGTGCCGTAATGGCCGCCATTTTGATAAAGATTGAAAATGGGTGGCCAGATTTTCTCGGCCAGGGAGGCGGAGATGAACAGGGGATCATTGCCCAGTTTGCGCAATATGACATTGCCCAGTTCGACCGACAGCGCATTCTGGCGATCAAGCTGCAAATTCTGTTTCACCTTGACCGAGCGGGTGCCTGCCGAGGCCGCGCCATCGGACCATTCGGCGGCCTCCAGCTTTTTCCTGAAATCCTGAACTTGCTCGTCGTCCAGAATATTCTCGATGATTGTAAGCATGTGGTCAGCCGTTTGTTAGATTGGAAAGGGGAGCGACGAATCGCCGCTCCCCCTTCTCGTATCAGAAACGTCCGGTAAGCGTTAGCGTCGCCCGACGCTCATCGCCTTTGTACAGGAAGTGACCACTGCGGTAACCGGCAAGATAATAGTCTTTGTTGCCAACATTGGTCATATTGACCCGGGCAGCAAAATTTTCATTGATCTTGTAGCTCGCGAAAGCGTCGAAGGTCCAATAATCCGGAACGCGGTAGGTGTAGACTTCAAGCGTCGAGTTAAAGCTGGCAGCATCGTCTGGCTGACCAGTGAACATCTCTCCTTTATACGTGGCCGTACCACCGAAAGCAAAAGCCTCGGTCGCCTGATAGCGAAGCTGAGCGGATGCCTGGGTGTTGGAGAAGTTGCTCAGACGACGACCGATTTTATCTTCAGAGTTGGAGTCGGTGATTTCCGAATCCATGAAGGTAACCGATGCCTGACCGGAGAGTTTCGGCGTGATATTGCCGACAAGCCCGAGCTCGATACCACGAACGCGGTTTTCACCGGTGTTCAGGCTACCGCCCGCTGCATAGTCATCGCCAGCCGACTCAAACACGTCGCTCTTGGTGATCTGGAAAGCCGCGGCGGTAAGCATGAGATGATCGTCGAACAGATCCGCCTTCACGCCCAGCTCATAGCTGGTCGAGCTTTCCGGACGTCCATCGCCGATACCCGTGCCATCATCGACGCAGATACCGCCATAGCCGCAGTTGCCGCCCAGATCGGATTCACCGCCGTTGATATTTTTCGCCGTGCCCCAGTTGAAGTAGACATAGACTTCTTCCATCGGCTTCACACCAACACCAGCATGACCGTTCCACAATGTATCCTTGTAACGATAGCCGGTTTCGTCTCCGCGGCTGACAACATCATTGCTGTAATCAAACGCATCAACCCGGACACCACCATGGATGGAAAGCCATGGATTGATATCGACCGTATCCATCAGATAGACAGACATGGTCTCGACCTTCCAGTTGCTGTCAATATCACCGTCCAGAATCTCGCGCTGCAGAATATTATGGATATCATCAACGTTCACATTGCGGTTTTCATCGGTAATACAATATGAAGGATTCAGGCTACCACCTCTGCCCGCAGTGATACAATTTGTCGCTCCGGTGCTGGTCGTATCGTAGGTCCCGTTCGCGACTTTCAGGTTCGAATATTCGACGCCTGCAACCACGTTGTGCGCGATTGAGCCCGTATTGAAATCTGCAAGAACATTAAGCTGGTTGACGAAATATTCGACTTCCTGATTGCCCTGATGGTCGCTCAGAGTCAGGGGGCCGAATGTATCCGTGTCGGTATCATAGGCACCTCCGCGAAGACCGGTCAGCACATAGCCGTTGGACGTCTCGCCATAGCGCGTGGAGTTCACGATCGTGAACCCGTCAAACGGTGTGATGAAGATACGGCCAGTGAACGTATCGACGGTCGTGTTGAGAAAGTCCCCGGTCTGGGTGTAATTGGGAACATCGTCCCATGGACCATGGACCGTGACATCGTCAGGCCCGGTGCCGGTTGGAGCCGGAACATAGCCACCCAGATCCGGCGTATCGTCGGCTTCGAGGTGATAATAGTCGAGCAGGACACGAACCGTGTCGTTCAGCCGGAAGCTGCCGGAGATCGCCGCGCCGATACGCTCGCGATCCGAGAAATTGCGGTTCGGCGCTTCATCATAGCCGTAAAGCAGATTGGCACGCAGCGCGATATCGTCGCTCAATGCCCAGTTGCTGTCCAGGGTAACGCGGTAGAAATCGTCGGTGCCGATACCCAGGTCGATACGGTTGAAATTATAGTCGGTGCTGGCTTGCTTGGTGATCGAGTTGACCGCGCCGCCGGTTGAGCCGCGACCGGCGAAGGAAGAGCTTGGGCCCTTGGTGATTTCAATCTGTTCCACCGCGAAGGTTTCGCGCGTCGTCATGCCCGGATCGCGCAGACCGTCGACAAACACATCGCTGCGCGCTTCGTGTCCGCGAATGATATAGCGGTCGCCGAAAGCGTTGCCGTTTTCACCGGTACCGACGGTCACGCCGGGCTGGTTGTCGAGAATATCGCGCAGGTTGGTCGCGCCCTGCTCGTCGAGCTGGCTTTCTGTCAGCACGGTGATCGTTGCCGGCGTTTCCGACAATGGCTTCACGCGGCGCAGATCGCCCGAGATGCGGGCCTTATAGGGAGCGCCCTTCTGCGTGTAAGGATTTACGTCTGCTGCATTGTCTTCGATCTGGAGCGTTTCCAGCTCTACTTCTTCCGGCTCGGCGTCCTGCGCGAAGGCGGGAGCGGTCGACAGCGCAGTGGTAAGGCCCAACGCTACGACAGCACTGCGTTTGCCGAAACTGGCACGGCGCAGACTGGCTGGTCTTTGCATTTGCGACATATTTTTGTTCATCTTGAAACTTCCTTTTTTCAACGTGTTCTGAGGGAATAATCAATGGGCAGCGAGATCGTGACTTTGTCTCGCTCCATAGATGCGGGCATGGCTGGCAAAGGCGCAACGCGTTGCATCAGCGCCAGAGTGGCCTGGTCGAGAATGGCGTGTCCGCTGGAGCCGGTGATCGAAACATTCGAAATATTGCCGGTGCGATCCACCGTGAACCGGACCTTGACCACGCCCTGTTCGCGGGCCTTGCGGGCTTCGGTGGGATATTTTTTGCGCTGGTTCAGATGCGCGCTGACCATCGCGTAATAATTGGCCCGTTCCTTCTTGGCTTTCGGGCTGTTGCCGGCAGTGCTGCTTGGCGCAGATCTGGCAGCAGCGACGGGCGGCGCCTCGCTACGGGCGGGAGTCGCCACAGCAACAGGCGCAACCTCGGCCTGCTCGACCGGCTTTGCCGGGGACGGCTGCTGTTTGGGCTCTGGCGGCAATATAACCGCATCATCCGGCAACGGCGCGCGTACGGTCGGGACCTCGAAGGGCAGCGCCTGTTGCGGCGGCACATATTCCGGCTGCGAAGCGGGCGTGGGCTCAGACATGGCCTCGCTCGCACTCGCAGGGGGAAGCTCCACGAGAACCACCGGTTCAGGGATGGGGCGGTCGTGTGGAGCCTTCCATGCCATGGCAGCCACACCCAGAAAGGCATGGGCTGCTACAGCAATGGCTGCGGCGGTAACCCAGCGACGTTTTTCGTCAGAACTGAGCATCGCCTTGTTCATTTTGCCGAACCCGATTCCGCGCCCACCAGGGCAACGTGCAGATAGCCGGCAGAGCGCAAAGAATTCATCGCGCCCATGATCGTGTCATAAGTGATGGTCTTGTCGGCACGCAAAAAGATGCGTTGCTCCCTGTCGGAACGGGTTGCGGTTTCGATCGCCGCTCCCAGACCGGCTTCGGATACCGGCGTTTCGTTCACGAGTATATTGCCATTGGCCTGGATCGACAGAAAGACAGGCTTGTCGGGCTTGGGCGCAGCATTGGCTGTAGACACCGGCAGATCGACCTTCACGTCGACCGTGGCCAGGGGTGCCGCGACCATGAAGATGATCAGCAGCACCAGCATCACGTCGATGAAAGGCGTGACGTTGATGTCGTGATTTACCGGAAGGTCATCGCTATTGTCGTTGAGCCGGATCGACATCGTTTCAATCCTTTTCGATCTTCACGGTGCCGCGGCTGAGGTCACGGGATACCAGCCGCAGGATTGCGGCGGCGGTGTCCGAAACAAGCGCGCGATAGGCAGAGATCTGGCGAGAGAAATGGTTGTACATGACAACTGCAGGAATGGCGGCGACCAGACCCAGCGCCGTGGCGAGCAGGGCCTCTGCGATACCGG
>JBALUX010000123.1:0-8770 GCA_036963725.1 Parasphingorhabdus sp.
CGCCCATGTGCAGCACATTGGCCTTTTTCCAGAAGATGACGCTGTCGCCGTCGGTGTGGCCATGTTTCATATGTTTGACCTGTACTTCGTCGCCATTCAGATGAAGCTTGATCCCGTCATGATAGGTCACTGTCGGCAAGGCTTCGACCGGTGACGCCGGATCATTGCCGCGTCCCGACTTCTGGATACCCAGCATCCGTTCGCGGACATGGTCATGCGCCATGATCAGCGCGCCGGCCTTGCCGAAATTCTCGTTCCCGCCGCTATGATCGCCGTGCCAATGGGTGTTGATCAGATAGGTCACCGGTGCCGCACCGAGATCGGCGATCGCAGCCTGGATTTTCGGCGTCAGCGGCGCAAACTGGTCGTCGATCAACACGGTTCCGTCGGGTCCGTAGGAAATACCGATATTGCCGCCTGCCCCGAACAAGACCGCTACGCCGTCTGCCAGTGGCTCAGCCTTGATTTCGACGTTGGCGAAACGGTCGGTTTCCTGCGCATGGGCCTGGCTGACGGCGAAGATGGCCATCGGAGAAGCCGCGAGCAAAAGAGCAGCGAAAGTTCTGGATATCGGTTGTGACATGGGAAGGATCTCCTGTTTTTTCTCGTCGGGTCGGTAGTTTTTGGTGGCTATCGGTTACCCCACCTTCATTGGTTTGGGCCCCAGCCTTCGCTGGGGTGACGGTTTTTTCTAGCAACTTATCATCGAAACCGAGCCGCCGCTATCCCTTGGCAAAAAACATCAGGTTGACCAGCCGACCATCCTGCGGCGTCTTGCCGAACGCGGCACCGCTATTGTGGAACATCCAGGGACTGAACAGGATCAGCCGGTTGAAGCGCATCGGCACCGTCATAACCTTCGTCCATTTTGCCGGATGATTGGTGTCCTTGTTGACCACATCCTCGATCAGCGTGTTGATGTCGGAATAGCCGGCTTTCATGATCCCCGGCATATCCGTCGGAATCCGCTCCAGTCCGGTGCGCTTGTGACGGAAAAACTCGGTGCCGCCTTTGCAATGCTCCGGCAGCGACAGATAGAGAATGCCCGAGTAGAACGCAGGATCAATATGCACGCCACTACGGCCCTTGTCGCCTTTCAGCGTCACCCGGCAATGCAAATGGCTGGTGTTGGGCGCGGCTTTTACCGGCGCGTTGATGATGCCGGATATCCGCTCGTTCAGTCCCTGGATATCCAGCGGTCTGGTCGAGATATGGCCCGGATAATTGCCATGCTTGTTCTGCGGATCATAATCGAGCGCCAATGCAGCATCGCGCGCCGCCACCGGGTCCGAGATAAAATTGTCGAGGATGAGTAGCGAAGGCAGCATCAAAAAACTCTCCGGCGGGACCGCAAGACAATCATCGTGGCAGAATCACGGCACAATATCCGTCCCCGCCGTTCATATTGCGCTTCGATAGTCTGATGAACTTTACAAACTTTACACTGTTAAAGGAAAAAAATCTGCCTTCATTTTCAGCGTCAAAAATGCCCCTCAAGCGATTGGCAAGAAGAGACAAATATTGAATATCTAGCGGATCAGACATTTTGCATCCCTATCATGAGTGACCTTCTGTAGGACATAGTTTTATTGCTCGATCCGCTGGCCATTCCAACGGGCCTTTGGGTCAGCCGCATCAGAACTAAGTTTTTCGACCGGCAATGCCGCCTTCAACAATGGCTCCGACCCTGCTCATGAATTCCATGCCATTCGCAATCTCTTCGTCGGTCAGCTCGTCAGAGATCAGCTTGATGAAGGCCTCTGTCCGTTCCATCATTTCATTCACCGTAGATTGGCCCTTTTTGGTCAGACGGATCACCTTTTCCCGCGCCGACGTCTTGCTTTCCTTGATCGATATTAGATTGAGCTCTTTTTCCGCCATCGCGCGCAAGACTTTGGAAATCGCCGGACTTCCCAGTTCATACCATTCGCCGATCAGCCGCTCGATGGTCTTGCGGTGGATCGTATTGCCGTCGGTGCCCTTGGAATGGATGATCCACAGGATCACAGTCTGGTGCCGGGTGAGATTGGAACCGCTCAGATGTTTTTCGACCGCCATGCCGACCGAATAATGGAAGGGATAGAACAGCTTGAGGAAGTTTTGCGGGGCAGTTTCCCGTTTTATGGGATAATCTATGCCGAAATCGGACTGCTGCTTCACTCGATGCTCCATCGTTGGGATATCCGCCAAATTCTCTTGATCACGAATCAGGTAGATGGATGAACGAATATCGCGCCAAAGTCTAATCATCCGGCGTGAAAAACTCCGTCTTGCCTGCAGGACTGTTGATATACCGGCCACCTTGCGATCCATAACCCAGCCCAACAAATCCTATTTTATCTCATTTAATCAATATATTACGCTTATTATCGACGTGGGTGATTTAGATCGGTTGACAATTTCGCCTTCCAATTCATATTATGTCTCACGGACACTATGTCCCAACGACATATAATATTTTGAGGATTGAGGATTTATGAAACCCGCGTTCAGCGTCGACCAATTGAGCAGCCCGGAGGTGATCCGGAATCCCTATCCTTATTATGATCAGCTGCGCGACCAGTCGCCTGTATTTGGCTATCGCGATTTTCCTCCTGGTACGATGCCGGGTGTGGACGAGCCGAAGCCGTCCTGGGTGGTGCTCAATTTTGATGATGTCGCCGCCGTGGCGTGGGATCATGACAGCTTTTCGTCCCGCGACAGTCTGCAGGAAGAATCCTCTGCCCCCTCTTTGATGCTGGTCAATCATGACCGGCCGGAACACACGCGGCTGCGCAAGATTGCGACCAAGGTTTTCCAGCCTGCCTCGATCAAATCGCTGGCACCGGCGGTAGACACGCTGGTCAGCAAAACCATGGACGATTTCTTCGTCACGGATAAGCCGGTCGACGTGATGGCCGACTATTGCGCGATGCTGCCGAGCAGAGTGATGGCCTATCTGTTCGGCATGCCGGACAATATGGACCGGGACGTACGCAACTGGGCGACCGCCTTCATGCTGTCCGCCGATATAAGTCCGCAGGAGCGGCAAGCCTATAATGAAGAAGCCATGGCCTTTTTTGCCCGGTATGTCCGCGAACATATGGACCGGATTGCGAAGGGCGAAGATACGCCCGGCCCCTTGTTAAATGCCTTCATCCGCACCGAGGTCGACGGCGACAGCCTGTCCTTCGAGGAGATTGTCCGCTTCTGCATGACCGCTACCGTCGCCGGGGCAGAGACGACGTCTTTCTATCTCGGCAATCTGATCGCCGTATTCGCCGACTTCAAAGAAATCTGGCGAGGCTTTGTCGGGGATGCGACGCAGTTCGAAGCGATCTACAAGGAAACCCTGCGCTTTCACGGCCCGCCACAGCGGCTGTTCCGCGTCGCGACCCGCGACATCACGATCGGCAATGCCGATATCAAACGCGGCGACTGGGTTGCCTGTTTTTTTGGCGCGGCCAATTATGATCCGGAAGCCTTTCCCGAACCTTATGAGTTCCGGCTAAACCGCAAGAACGCCAATCGCCATATGAGCTTCGGCTATGGCATCCATCGCTGTCTGGGCGCGCCGCTGGCCCATCTGGAAGCGGAGTCCACCGCGCGCATGCTGCGCGAACGATACAGGCAGATCGAACGCGCGGGCGAAGCGGTCTGGCAGGATGTCAGCCTGCTTAACCACGGCCTGCACAGCAACCCGGTGATTTTTCGCGCGCGGGATTAGCCGCATAAAATATTCAAAAACAACGGTGAGCAAAATCACCGAACGAGGGAGGAAGACATGAACATTCGGAACAACAAGAAGGCGGTGTTGGCAACGGCCAGCCTGCTCGCCATCATCACAGCACCAGCGCCGCTTTACGCACAGCAAGAGACGAGCGATGCAGCGCAGGAAAGTACAAGCGATGTCATCATCGTAACTGCCAACCGCCGCGCAGAATCGATTCAGGATGCGCCTCTGTCGATCACCGCATTCGGCAGCGATGAGCTTGCCAACCGCTCGATCACCTCGATCGAACAGGTCGGCGCCATCGCGCCCGGTGTCCAGATTTCGACCTATCAGGGCGATACATCGATCTTCATCCGCGGCATCGGCACGCCGACGATCATCGCCGGCACGGACAGTTCGACCGCAACCTATATCGATGGCGTCTATATCAGCCGCCCCGCCGCGATCGGTCCGCAATTTTTTGATATCGAGCGTATCGAAGTGCTGCGCGGTCCGCAGGGCACGCTTTATGGCCGCAACGCAACCGGCGGCGCAGTCAATATCGTCACCAATAGCCCGACCGATTATCTGGAAGGCAATTTGCAGCTGACGGTTGGCAATTATGATCGTTTTCGCGTCGCTGGCGCCTTGAGCGGGCCGATCAACGATGCGATCCGCGCGCGTCTTGCCTTCCAGTGGGAAGATCGCGACGGCTATGCGACCGTAACCCGCCCTGATGACACGACCGAGCGGGTGGAAGACAAGAAGGATTATTCCATTCGGCTTACGGTGGAGGCTGATCTGTCGCCCGATGCGACCCTGACCCTCAACGGCGACTATTATCGCGCCGATGATAAGGCCAATGCCTATTTTTACGCCAGCGCAGGCTATGCCGATGAGGTTCCGGGCTGGTACGGGACGCGCGAGGGATCACAGACCCTGCCCTATTTCGGTATGAAAAATGCCGGCCGTGTGTCCGAAGCCGCTTCCCGCGATATTTTTGCCGATGTCCCCTATTTCAACAAGGTCGAAAATTGGGGCCTCGGTGCCACGCTAGACTGGGATATTGCCGACTATAATCTGAAGGTCATCGGCAGCTACCGCGACACCAACCCGGTCTCGCAGAACGAATTCGATCTGTCCGACGCCTATGTCAATTATGTCGGTCGCGAGGAAGATCATTGGCAGTGGAGCGGCGAAGTGCAGCTGAGCTCGCCCACCGACAAACCCTTCTCATGGATTGCCGGCGCTTATTATTTTGAAGAACGCAATATTATCGACAATGATATTTTCGGCAATTTCTGGGAACCTATTCTCATTCAGGGCTTCACGGATCTGCAGGCGGCCGGCGTCCTGCCGCCCTTCCCTGTGGTCTTCCCCGAAAGCGACCTGTGCTGCGAACTGCATCTGAGCGGCGAACAGGAGACCACGGCTTGGGCCGCCTATCTCGATACGCAATGGGAAGTCTCGGAGCGGATAACCGTCCGGCTGGGCGGCCGCTATAGCGAAGAACGCCGCGACGGTCGGCAGAATTTCGATCTGGTTATGCTTCCGGATTTACGCATCGCGCCGAATACGATCTTCTTCCCGAATGCGATCACCGAGGACCGCGATGCGGCGCAGCCCGATCCGTTCGGTTTCGTTATCGCTCCGGTCAACGGGCCGACCACCTTCAGCGCCTTCACGCCCAAGCTCGGCATCGATTTCAAACCGAGCGACGACGTGATGCTATACGCCTCTATCCAGCGCGGCTTCAAGAGTGGCGGCTATAATATCGGCAGCAGCCAGCGCGATCCGTTCGAACCGGAGAAAATCTGGTCCTATGAAATCGGCGCGCGCAGCGAGTTGCTCGACCGCGCCCTGATGCTCAACGCGTCGGCCTTCTGGTATGATTATACCAATCTGCAGGCACAGGACAGCGTCGGCAACCAGCCGATCATCCGCAATGTCGGCAAGGCTAGAGTACGAGGCTTTGAAGTCGAAACCGTCGCCAGACCGACCGACTTCTTCCGGCTGGAAGGCGCGCTGACCTATGTTGATGCGCAATTTACCGAGGGTCAGTTGACCGAAGCCCTGCGTCCTGCCCCGCTCACCCAGGACCCGGGGACATTTGTTCGCGATCTTGACGGTCTTCGCCTGCCGCGCGCGCCGCGCTGGAAATATAGCATCGCCGGTCAGGTCGAGCAGCCGCTGGGCGACAACGGCACGATCACCGCCCGCGCCGAATATCACTGGCAGAGCAAAATCTATTTCACCGTATTCAACATCGATGCCGCCTCGCAGGAAAGCTATGGCCTGCTCCGCGCCAGCCTCGGCTTCACCAGCGCCGATGACAAGTGGAGCGTCCGGCTGTTTGGCGACAATCTGACCGGCGAGACCTATTTCACCAACCAGATACTGACCGGCGGCTTTTACGGGGCGGAGTTTGTGGGCCCCTTGGGAACACCGGCGACCTATGGCGTCGACCTGCGGTTCAATTTCTGAGGCGAACCGGCGTCACCCTTTCCAAGGAGAATAACCATGATCGCCCCGATTGATGTAACCAAAAATGTCTTCGCCGCCTTTGGCGCTGCCGCTGTCGATACCATCGTCCAGTGGCTGCATCCTGATATCCGGATCGAATTTTACGGGCCCGAGGTCATACCCTATGCCGGAACCTATGACGGCCTCGAACAGGCGCGCGGCTTTTTCGAAACCGTGCTGTCGTCGGTCGACATCCACCAGTTTGATCCGGAAGAGTTTATCTGCGAAGCCGACAAGGTGGTCGTCACCGGCCATCTCCGCCTCACCGCCCGCTCGACCGGACGAGAAATCGAATCCGACTTCGTCCATGTCATCACCGTAGCCGACGGGAAGTGGCTGTTGTTCCGGGATTTCATGAACACGGTCGAAGCCGCGAACGCTTTTTCTTCCTAGACCGAAGCCGCCAGAAACCCAGCCGAGAGCGGCGACAAAATCGCGAGGCCAATTAATTTCGGCCGCGCGGGTTAATCGATCGCGTCTCTCGCCGTTCTTAGCTCAGATTGATGATTGAGCAGGAATATTCCAATCGGATTGGCCCATGTCCCACCCAGGCCCTTTTGATATAGCGAAGATCTTGACTAACGAACATCAATTCAGCGGGTCAGGATAGCTGGTCCTTTCCTGACCCGCTTACCATCCCTGTAGAATACAGCATCTTCTGGCAGCCCGCTGCCGATTCTGGCCATGCGTCCACCATCGGCGGCAAACCATGCCTCCGGACAGATCGACAGAGCCGGATCTTACATCAATTTGATCAGGGAATTGCTCAGCCCGACAATCACGGCGGATATGCGGTCGTTGACTTGCAGCTTTTTGAACAGGCGCCGGATATAGGAATCCACCGTCGCCTGGGAAATATCCAATATGATTGCCATGTCGGAATTCGATTTGCCACGCGAAATCCAGTATAATACCTGGCTTTCCCGTTCGGAAAGCGGAGGTTCGTCATCACTGCTCTGGTTTATGATTGCACATATTCTCCGGTGGCAAGACTGTGCAATACCAACCAGTGGCGCGATGATTTCCTCATCATCAACTGTCATATCTCGTTCAAAGTTCATCGAGAAATAGGAATTTCTGCTGTTCGGACCGAATAGAGGGACCGCAATTCCATCCAGAAACCCGAGACTTTTTGCTTTTTTCAGAAACTCCAAATGCTTTTCTGTCAGTTTTTGATCGACCACAGCCTGTTGCCACGTCACCGCATGGCCGACTGCCATGACATGGTCGGGGAACGGGTCAGATTCAAAGACTTCCGGATCCAGATATGTGGCGACTATGTCCTCCGGATATCCGAAATGGAATACAGACGAGCGTTTCGACACCTGCGAATAAAACGGCGGCGTGATATGGTAAGATAACGCCTTGACGCCCTGAGCCATCAGTTGATGAGATAATTCATTCAGTTGCGAAGCTACTGAAAACCCCTCCCGGAGTGGGCTGTAATTATAAACCATAGGCCTACCACACATTTCTTGTCGCGATGGTATTCAGGAATGGTCGGCAAATCCTGAAAAAAACATTGCTTCTCCTCAATTATAAAAGAGCCGTCACGATTGCATAGGACAAAAAAGCCATTCGTGCGGAAATCTCGTGAGTGCGGCAGAACAAGCGACTTTTAGCAGAATTTGTATCTGTCACGTAGCAACGTGACGTGTGCGAACGGGGAAGACCCTGTAAGAACATATTCAACTAGTAGATTTAAAAAAAAAGAACAGAAATTATGCTTTCAGAAATTGAACGGATTTTCCCCAACAATTGTAACAATATGCAAATTGATATTGACGCAATAGTCTCGGTCAGAAAAAATCGTAGCGAATTATTCAACGAACAATATTTCACAAACAAGTTTTGGGATATAATATTGTTGTTGTACAGCCACGAAATCAACGATCTTCCCATAGATTCCAGTGCGATCGCCCGGCATCTCGAAATTAGCAGAACTTCGGCTTTGCGATATCTGACGGCGCTTTTGAACGACGACATTGTCTGCGCCTATGATCTGAAAGAAGAAGATTGCTTCGACCTCGCGCGCGATAATCTGTCGCTTACCCGGCGCGGATTCGAAAATGCGGGAACCATCGTTCAACAGACCCGCAAGATTTTCTCGTCAATCGGAACGATATAGCCCGCTTTCGCGAAACCGCTCCGGCATCAATGCATTTGCCGTAACTGGTCCTTTGCCGGCAATGCCCGGCTTCGCGACCATGGCAAGAACCCCGATATTACACGCAACGCTGCCGTTGGCGGCATGCTCGATTGAGACAGCCCGATCGTCGCCCGCAGTCCGGGTCGACGGTCAGGGGAGCTGCGCATCGCGCAGCCTTATTCGGTCAAATCTTCCCAGGCATCTTTCAATTTACCGAAAAATCCGGTCGAATTCGGCGTTTCGTCGCCGGTTTCGGTGGCCTGGAAGTCGCGCAGGATCTGCCGCTGCTGCTTGGACAGTCTGGTCGGCGTTTCTACTTCGATCTGCACTACCATATCGCCATTGCCGCGCCCGCGCAGGACCGGCATGCCGGCGCCGCGCTGGTGGATCTGCTTGCCGCTCTGGAT
>JBALUX010000124.1:0-8712 GCA_036963725.1 Parasphingorhabdus sp.
ATCGTCCTCGGTTCCAGGCGGGTGACCTGTCGATGAATGCCCAGTAGTGGTCTTTATATTCATGATATACCTCTTGGTAGGAGGCTGGCCGACGGAAACTTTTTTCCATCTCATTTCCAACCTCAAATCAAGGCTTCAGACAGATGCACTTATGCTTGGCCGCGAATGCGCGGTCCTACGCTTTTCCTAATGTGGATTCATACGAAAGCCAGGGTCAACGGCCTATCGAATTCTGTATTTGCTGTTGTCGGGCTAGCATACTCAAGCGGTGCCTTTCTGCATCAGATTTCAAGCTTTCAAGCCCTGCTTCTGGGAAATCAACAGGCCAGTTTCTGAATTGGCGAAGCGCTTCATCCGCAATGACAAATCTGCTTGTTTCGCCAACGCTCTTTGCTTTTACCCATTTTCTGTAAAGGCCTTCGCTTCTGCGCTCTTGCTGATCTCGCAGTCCACACTGCAGTGCAAGCCATGAAGTCGTATCCTTCCAGCGGCCAATTAAACCTTGTTTCTCTTCCGGCAAAACGGCAGCTAACGCCTCTTCATCTTCGATGTTTCCGCTATCTGCGTGTTTTAAGAGCAAAGCAAATATCTCATCTTTCTCTGCGTTCTGCGCTCGACTAGCCTCCCGAAGGGTTGCTTGTATTTCTGCTGTTTGCAGAACATCTTTATCTATGCTGATACCAGATACGGCTTGGCCGGCTGGAAACAGTATACCCTCTTTGTCTTTGTAAATTGAGACCGGATTGTTCGGTATGGCTTTAATGAATTCAAGCGTCTGGCGCGCGTCACCGATCTCGTTAATTGGAATAGGTGTCCCGCGCGGTGACGGGGCATCCTTCGTCTGTTCATGGACCTGCACCGCAACTGGCTGCTGCTCCCTCTGCGTGGTTGCTGGTATAGCAGTAACACCCAAAATATTCCGGTGAGCATCTGACACATGCTGATTTAGATCAATACCTGGCGACGCTGGTCCAGCGGGCTTCGTAACCGGCCGCGCAAGAGCTGCCTTACGGATCTTATGAAGCACCTCAAGCTCATCCGCGTATCGCCAGTGCGAGGAATCCGGACTGGTGCGAAGAGATTCCGCATCGCGGATTATGGCAACTAGTTCGGAGCTGAATTCGCGCTCGATTTTCTTTGGAGTGGTCTGCCGTGAAACACCGGAAGCCGTGCGGGCAATGCCAGCCAGCGCGGCCCTGCTGGACGAGGTGATGCTTTGGACGGCGGGCCGTTTTCCAATGCTGGTCGATGATTTGATGATATTCATGAGTTGGAAACCCGTGGCATCGACGATCGTTTTCGACTTCCGGGACTGCAGTCTCGCGGTCGCCTGCTTGCGGATCGCACCAATTTGTGCCTGCACTCCGTCTGTGACCGAAAGCCGCTTGACGGAAAGGCGCAACAGAGCGGCGGACTGATCGATAGAGCGCAAGGCCCGCTTGATGTCCCTCGTAACCGTCTTAGCCGAAATATTATTCTTGATATTTCGCAGGCTTCTGGCCCGCTGTGCAATAAGGCCAGCCGCTTCGCTTGCTGCTGTTGACTCCCCAGCGGGTTGAGCAGGCCAGCCATGCCTCAAACTTGCGACCAATGCCAAAATGTCCTTCCTAAAATTCTGGTTGAGCTGCGCAGGCGTGAGGGCATCGGCCTGTGATACCTTCCGCGCCGCTGCCGCCACACTTTTCAGCGTAATGCGTGTGCTGGATGTTGAACTCTTGGCCGGTTTTATTGAACGTAGTTTTATCGCACCCGTCCGGATAGAATTGACCCGTTTACTAATAGGCGCAAAGACACTGCGTGTTTCTGTTGCAGATTGCATCGCTGGAATCCTGAAAGCCGAATCCCGTGCCTGCATCACTGCGCTTTTCAAAACCTGCAATTTTGCGCTGTTGCGAGCGAGCGCCGCCGCTTCATTCGTCAGCGCAACAAGCCGTTTCTGTATAGCCAGTTTCCGCGAAAGGTGCTGGGCCTTGACCGAAAGTTCGTTCACTTTGACGCGGGCGTTATTGCGTTCGACAACCCCGACTGCATCCCCCTTGTCATGCAGAGCCATGCGGTCCGGTCCGATATGTTCGGTCGCAACGGCGTCGATGCCGCGACGCCGATAGGATTGATGCGTATAACGTTCGTCGAACCCTGCGTTGCGGCACTCGATGTTGATAATGGCGGCTATGGTGGCGCGCATGCGAAGCAGACCCTCCGGGGTGAAAGGCTCGGTCAGCTTCTCCTCTGTAAACGCCCATCCATGATCACAAATACGTTCTGCGGGACGCATAGAAGCCGCGAAATGCGGATGGAAATTGCGCTGTGAGCCTTTCGCGTCAGGAAGGTGATTGGCCGCCATCCAGCCAAGTCCAACCCGGCCGAAGACCTGATCACCAGTCTGTTGTGTGACGCGCCTGCGTTGCTCCGCATCAAAAAAATGAGGCAGGGCTACGGTCATGCGGAACTGGATTTTGGAATTGGCGCGATAACCTTCTTCAATCGGTTCAAGCGCGTTCCAAAACGCCGCACATTCTTCGACCGTATTACCGACATTTGACATCGGTGCTTCCAGCTGAATTTCTGGATTTTCCAACCCGTCCTCGCGGAAGATATATTTGACATGATCCGCAGCCAGACCAGATCGATAGCCCTTCGATTTCTGGCCGAGGTAGCGCATTCTAACAAACACTGCGATCCGTCCCCGATCATCACGGATAGCAGCTTTGTAATTACGTATACCCAAGCGCGGCTGCGTCGGATTGATCTTTCTTTCACCCATGCGGCGGTTGCGCTCTGGTGCTTTGTCGACCTTCACATGAAAGATGCGACCCCATGCCCTGCCGTCTGGCAGAAGCCCGAGTTCGCGGAGTATCTTACGCTTCTGCTGGCTGTATTCGCGCTCGTCCCTTGCCTCCTTTATTGACCGCAGTCGCGCCGATCGTTCTTGCGCTTTCTCAGCGCTCCCTCCTTCGGATAATAGGCGCCGCGCGGTGCGACCTTCCTTCATGATTGAGTTCACGCGGCCTGCGGTTGCAGGCATCGATTTTCCTTCGTATTCCAGTCTGACCACGCGAAGCGTCCTTGCCTAAAACAGGGGGTGGGGACTTCGGGCGGGGAGCGAGTGTTGACCATGCAAAGCAAGGGTCAACGTTTCTTGCGCGTACCCACCCACTGAACCTTACGTCCCGTTGGTTTCTTACGTTCGCATCGTTCAGGTATTTGAAAAATCTAGCGCTGCAACTAAGTTTGCCGTGTACTTTTATTGTTTTTGCGATTTAGGCTTCTGAGTTCTAGCCACAGTGATATGTTTTGGAACATCAGGTTTGCGGTATAAGTCGACAAATTTAGTTTAGTGAGCAAGGCAATGACGGTGGTCGCTTTGGCTAGTTAAAAACCGTTTCTTTCCTTTAGCCAAGGGGGGGGGCGTTCATAACACTACCGCCCGCATTGCGGATGACGCGCTTGTCCGGTAAACGCCTTCGGTAATGAGCATTGGGAGGCGCATCGCTTGGTTACTGCCTTAAACGTCGATCTAGACGTCATCGACGGACGAGAAGCCGCAGAGAGGCTCGCCAACGATTGGGAAAACCGGGACTGGGTTCCGGACGCACCGACGCCTGCGTGGGCGCGGGCGGCCATTTTGCAGTTCGGCAAGATCATGGCGGAACAACCTGCAATCTTTCGCGCAAGCATAAAGCGGGCAGACCAAGGCGCCAGCACGCTGAGTCCGCGACCATTCCAAGGCATCATCGAATGCTTGCAAAACGCCGACGATCTCGGCGCGACCAGTCTGCGCGTTGCATATCGCAACGACACGAGGCCGGAGATGCTCATCGTCCACAATGGCGAACCCGTCACCCTCGCACATGTGGGTGCGATGCTGCTTCCGTGGCTCTCCACCAAGGAAGACGATGCGGAGGCGGCAGGTCGATTTGGGATCGGTCAACGCACCCTGAACGCGCTCGGAGGCCCGATCGAGCTGCATGCCTCGCCATTCCACCTCGCGATGAATCCAGACGGCCCCAAGCCGCTCAATTCTGAAGCCAATATTCCGAGAATTTACGACGAGGGTAATCGCGACACGATGCTGGTTATTCCGTTAACTTCGAAAGTCAAAAAGGATGACATCGCGGCTGCGATCTCAGATTTGGGTGCAGAGTCACTGTTGTTTCTGAACAGTGTCCGCGAGTTGCGCTACACGGATCTTGAAGATGATTCATCTAGTGTGCGCTTCGCCGTGAGTGTTAAGGGTGTCGATCAAATAGCCATGGAATTCGATGGCGTGTCTTGCGACGTGTCAATTGCCGATGTCGTCATTGCAGGTGCGAAAGGCGTTCAGCGCTCGACCTTCCGCCGTTACGCAACCCGGAGGCCCGTTCATGCGCGCCAGGCTCGTGCGAACAAGCGAACGGGCGATTTTACCCCGTTGGGCGTCTGCATACCGCTTAATGGAGGCTTCCCACGCGGACTTTACGATCGCATGCCCTTCCCCGGGGCTACGGGACTGCCGTTAGGTTTGAATGCCCAATTCGATCCCGACGCTGCCCGGTCGACGCTAATGCGCAACGAATGGAACCAATCCCGGCTCAAGGATCTTGGTATCCTCGTCGGATGGGCTGCACTCGATGCTTTCGCGCGCGATCCCGCGACAGGATGGTGTCACGTTCCGCTCGCAAGTGAGACCGGCGGAGATGATGACTGGCTGGATGAGGCGCTGCTTGAATACATTGTGAAGGCGAGCCAATCTATATTGGAGGACAACCTTGCTTTTCGGTTCAATAGCGATCCAACCGGCCTCGGGGGATTGGCTTTCGAAGCGGAAAGTCTTGAAGGCCTGCTTACGGAAGCCGATGTCGAGACGCTCGTGCCCGAAGCCATTGCCATACCCCGCAATGCTCGCGACAAAGCAGGTCGCTGGCGCGACGTTCTTGGAGAACTGGGCGGGGCCGAGGAGGTCGAAGTATACGAAGCGATCGAGATCATCGACGGCGATCCGGCCCGCGGTGCCGATTGGTATGTCCAATTCGGTGAGCTTGCCGTGGACAGCGGCCTAATAACGAGATTCCTCGCGAAGCAGAGTGTCCTGCTCGCCGATGGCACAACCACGGCTGGGCCAAGCAAGACCGCACCTTGGGTTCTCGTTGAGGAAAGCTCTGCTACCGCGCTTGCCGCAAGGCTGGGTCTCGCGAAGCGTATCGACCCCACTTATCTCTGTAAGAACCGGGAGAAGAGTGCATTCGTCGTGCAGCTGGAGAAGTCGCGATTACTGTTTCCAAAAATGGATCAACCGGCAGACGTGTTCTCGATCCTCGGTCGCGGGGCCGCGAGCGACCATGATCTTCCGCCGATCCGGCTCAAGGATATAGACCTGATCGCCCTACGGGACGCTTGGGCCGGCCTCACGCGCCAGCGTCATGCCGAGCTTGGCGAGAAGATTGGGCGAAGCGTGGCGATCCGTTCGACCTGGATCGACGAGAAGGGAACACGTAATCGGGGCTGGGGGAGACCCGCGGATATCTACTTGCCGGCGGCGATCGACCGCGAGACTGACAGCTTCGCGAAGGCAGCGGGCCGCACCCCGGGGCTTGCTTGGGTGGCTCCCGAATATGGAAAGATACTGAAGCAGTCGGCTGGCCGTTCCGCAATAGGCGCGCAAAAGCTGCTCTCGGCCTGGGGCGTTGCGCGTGAGCCCCGACTCGTAGAACCAGCGGACGAAGTTGCGCCCTACGTCCGTGACCCGACGCCTGCGAGTCCAGTCAACTCTGAAATGCGAACTATCGACCAAAGGGCTGCGATCCGCGCCGGAGGAACATTCACACACCTCATCGACGATCACTGGTCACCCGATGCCGAAGCGGTCGCCCACGACATCTCTCGCGCTCCGGTTAAAACTCGGCGCAAACGGGCCCTCGCTTTGCTTGCAGTCCTCAGTCGCGGCTGGGACAAACGCTTTGCTGATCTCGCCGTCGCGTATCCCGCATGGGCATTTAACGGTTACTGGCACCGAGGTCCGGAAGTTCGCGCGACATGGCTCGCGCGCTTGGCGGAAATCAAATGGATGCCCGACGCCGGCAATGGCCAGCAGCGTCCTTCGGACCTGCAAATGCGACCGTCATTGGGACTACCGAGCCCGTCAGACCGCACCTCTACCATCGCGAAGATGGATCACCAGATTTTACGCTCGGGGGTGCTCACAGCGCTCGGCGTTAAGGCAGGACCTACCCAACAAGACCTGATCGACCGGCTGCGCGGATTGTGTGTGTTACCCGTCACGAAAGCGGTGACCGATGAGGTTCTTTCGATATATCAACTTCTGGCTGCCTCTTTCACCGACCGCGGAGATAGCAGTCCGGGAATAAGGCTGTCCCCCACGAAATTCCGCAACGCCTTCCGGGCCGGGCCGAACGATCCTGGCCTGCTCTTGGTAGACGACACATGGATGTCGCCCGAGGCAGCGCGACGCGGCCCTCACGTGTTGGGCAACAGAAGGGCATTCGCCCCGTATATCGATAATCTCGAACAGCTATGGCAAACCTTGGGAATCCAGCTCCCCACATCGGCGGACGCCATCGCGGTGTTGAAGGAGATTGCCCACGGGAAACCTTCGAGCGAAGATCATGGTGTCGTTATCCGGGCGCTCAACCTGATCGCGGGGTCGGTGGACGAAATGAGCCCCCAGATGCGTGCAACGTTGCGCAAGCTGCCGCTATGGACCGCAGAGGGGTGGAAGACCAACCGCCCCATATACGCGTTCGAGGGAGACGCATTGCTGCAAAATGCCCCGTCGGACCTCCTTGTCTGGCGCCCCGGCATGACCTCTTTCGACACAATTGAACGACTGGTCGAGTTGCTCGGCGTAGTTCTGTTGAAGTCCGGCGATTTTCGCGCAGTGTCTTTACCCGCCTACGGTATAGCCGAAGGTGAGGCTTTCCGACCGGCGTTTTCCCGCGCGATGGCTCTGCTGCGACAGGAACTGGTCAGGGCCGATCAAGCGTTGCTTGACGGTTTAACTGTGGATTGGGATGCTCTTGTAACGGCACCCGTGTTGGTAGACCCTGAACTCTCGATCACAGCCGAGATTGATGGTCGCAATGCGCTCACCCTCCCAGCGCGTGCGCACATCGCATTAGAACCGCTGTCCATCGTCGTGAGCGAACCCGCCGATCTGGGGGCCGCCGAAGCTGCGGGTGCCGCGATCGCTACTTTGTTCGAAGGCGACAGGCAAAAGGTGGCTTGGGCGTGGGCCGCCGTCTGGCCGCGCGCCACGGCCGGAGAGCAGGCCAAAGGCGCGGTGCTGCCCAAGACGCGGATAGAGCGCGGTAACACCACCGCACGCTTGACGCAACTTGGTCGGCAGGCTGCCAAACGGACCTCCTCGAAAACGATAACCTCGAAGACGACAGCTAAGATGGGCGCGAAGACTCAGACGGTGCAGGTCCGCATGCTGAAAGACCTCGACGCCTTGACTCCTTCGAGCGGCGCGATCGTCAATCAGGGTGCCGCGCCGACCGGTAATCCAATCATCACGACACGTCGCGTCAAGTCGAAGCCGCGCACCTTTGAACCGGCGCGAAACGCCGGATTCAACACTAGCTCCCGACGCACCGTCCTCCCGCCAACAAGCGATCGCGAAAAACTGGCGCTCGACGCAGTGCAAAGGGCTCTGGCGCTCGACGTCAAGCAGTTCAATGATTTGCGTGCGACACGAGGCGTGGGGGTAGACGCCATCGACGAGCTGCGTCAATGTTACGAAATCAAGATGTGTTCAGGAACGTCATTTCCGAAGGATGTAACCCTGACTGCATCAGAAATCGAGGCCGCGCGGGACGACCCCGATTTCTTTCTCGTTCTGGTCGCTGGGTTGGAGGAAAGTGCCGGAAAGCTCAGAATAAGGTTTATTTTTGATCCGCTTCGACAGCTGGATATCAGAGTTCGAGGCGATCTCACGCTGACTGGTGCCGACGAGGCCGAGGCCTATGAGTTCGAATTCAACACTGTGGAAGCCGAGGAGAATGAATAGTCCCTCGACAAAAATGGTGTAGTAGCCTCAAGCGATTTTCAATTAGCAACGGATAGCAGGTCATCCTTCATAGTATTTGGCCTTTTCATGACTCCAGAGATCGCACCTATCGACTGCTCACCGTCGCCCTTTCCTGTGCTTTTACTGCATATCTGACAGTCAGCAATCTTTTGGCACTTACACATACTTAAAAATTTATCGAGATTGATCGATTTACACCCTGTCTCGGAGTTTTTGTCCCATAATGAACCATCATGTTTCTCTTTTGTTCTTGCAAAGCTCTCGTGGGTTGCTACACAGAGAGTGTCCCTGCAGACGATGTTTGCTAGTCGTGATGCAAGTCTGGGCCCCGTTTGGTCTTTGCTGATACGCTGGGATGGCAAGAAGCTGGTATGCCGAAACTATGCGTTGCAGGCAAAACGTGTAGTTGTCGTCGATGAATAGTCGAAGGCGTCGTCCCGGGGCAAGAAACGGCCTCATAGTGACTGTCCAACAGGTCGCTCCTTTAAAAAATCTCTCGCCCGTTGCGGGTAAGGGAAGGAGCGATGTATGTCTAAGTTCTCATATAATCTGCCGGTGATGACCCATGAAATGGTCGCCGATGCGTTTGAAGACCTGACGCCCGGCGCCATGAAGTAAGCGAGAGCTGGGGGCCGCGTATTATGCGGCTTGACGGTTCCATTTATTATCGTCTGTCCAGTTCCACG
>JBALUX010000125.1:0-8702 GCA_036963725.1 Parasphingorhabdus sp.
CTCGCGCCCGGCGCGAAAGTGCCGCATGCTTCGGCCAAAGCCGCCTGATTACGCTTGAGATCCGCCCGGCCAATCGCTTCCAGTTCGTCGAGCGATATATTGACCCCCTCGGTCTTGCTCACCATCGCGGCAAATTTCTCGGCACCCAGCGCATAGCCGTCCCTGGTCGCCGGCACCGAACCGATATGGCCGGCCAGATCCTTCATCGCCGCCGCAGCCGCAGCGGCGGCCACATCAAATTGCCGCTGCAGATCGGTGTCTTTCACCTCGGCAAAGGCCGCCTTCGCGTCCCCGGTGAAATAATCGGCAAAACCGCCAAATCCGGCCTGACCGAATTTGAGATAGGTTTCGGGCAGCGGCAGTTGCAGATTGTCCTTGATCTGCGCGGCTGCCACCGGAACGTTGTTGGCATATTTGATAAACGCTTTCATCCGCGTTTCTGCGTCGGCATAAGGGCGCGCGATATAGACATTGGGGTCCAGCGCTCCGACATAAAAGGCGGGATTTTTATGCGGCCAGTCGGCTGTCTCCAGCCAGAAAAGCTCGCCCTCCATCACATTGACCAGATAGTCCCGCTCGAACAGTTCCGCTTCACTGAGATCAGCGGCATTGATCGCCTGTGCGTCCGCTATCGCCTGCTTGCGGATATCGACCGCCTTTTTAAGACCCTCTGCGCTCCAGTCGGGAAGCTGGCCGTCAAATTCATGTTTGCCCTGATAGACGGCAAATGTCGGATTGGCCGGGAAATAGCCGTCCAGGAAGTTCGACAAATAGCTGCCCCAGACGCTGCTTTCGTCAATTTGCATCGCATCGACCGGTTGATCCTCGATCTTCTTGCAGCCGGTCACCGTCAAAGCGGCCAGCGATACCGCCAGCATCAGATTGCGCATCTTCATTTCTGTCTCCCCGGGGAATATTTCTATCGGCTACAGACTGGCATAATCGCCGGTGGCTTGGCCAGTGCTATTCGATCAACCGCCAACCGCAAAATTATGGTGCGGGCGCACGAATTGATTGCAGCAACTTCCCGCAATCGCTAGCAGATATCCCGTGATCAGCTCCGCACCACATCCCTTCACGATCGCCAATTATCGCTACCTCTGGTTCTCGCGACTGGCATCGATGTTTGCGCTTTATGCGATGATGCTGATCCTCGGCTGGCAGGCCTATAATCTGGCCCGCGTCGATATGGGAATTAGCGCATCGGCTGGCATATTGGGCCTGCTCGGGCTGCTCCAGTTCGTGCCGCTTTTCATCCTGACACCGCTGGTCGGATGGGTTGCCGACCATATGGATCGGCGCTGGATCGCCCGCATCGTGCTCGCGGCGCAGGCGTTGATCGCACTGGCGCTGGGAATGTTGACCGCATCCGACGGGATCACGCTGTGGACCATCTATATCATAGCCGTGCTGCTCGGCATTTGCCGGGCATTCCTCGGACCGGCGATTACCTCGCTGGCACCTAATCTGGTTCCCAAAGCATCACTTCCCCGCGCCATCGCGCTGTCGACCATCGCTTGGCAGGTCGGTGTGATAGCGGGGCCCGGCATGGCCGGTCCACTTTACAAGGTCGATGCAGCCCTGCCCTATTTTGTCTGCGCCGGACTTTATGCGCTGGCGACGCTGGCGGTCTTTCTGATCGGCCCGGTCCCGCGCGCGGCAGCCGACAAGACCAAGAGCCCGCTGCAACAGGTCGGCGACGGCATGTCCTATGTCTGGACCAACAAGCTGGTGCTCGGCGCGATCACGCTGGATCTGCTGGTCATGTTCCTCGCCGGTGCGACCGCGATGATCCCGGTCTTTGCCAGGGATATATTGCACGCCGGTGAAATCGGCCTGTCGCTGCTTGCCGCTTCCCCGGCCGTCGGCGCGGTGATTGTCGCGCTTATTTTCTCCTTTGCTCCGCTCAGCAAGAATCTCGGCAACAGCATGCTCGGCGCGATGGCCGTATTCGGGCTGGGCACAATCGGCTTTGGCCTCAGCACCAATCTATATCTGTCGATGGCCTGCCTCGGAGTTTGTGGTGCCGCCGACATGTTCGGTGTCTATGTCCGCAGCTCGCTGATCCAGTTGCATACACCGGATGCCAAGCGCGGACGGGTCGGTGCGGTCAGCCAGATGACGATCAGCGCATCAAACGAACTCGGCGATGCTCTGTCGGGCGGCCTTGCCGTTCTGGTCGGACCAATTGCGGCCATTGTCGCGGGCGGAGCCGGTGCTATAGTGGTGACCGGACTCTGGTCGCGCCTGTTTCCCCAATTGGGTGCTGCCAAAACATTTGATCCGCCGGAAGATCTGGAAACGGAACCGGTAGCAGGAATGACAAGATAACCAGGAGTGCAGGATAATGATTGCTAACAATATTCTCGAAACCATCGGAAATACGCCGCATATCAAGATGCAGCGCCTGTTCGGCGGCGCCAATGTATGGATCAAGTCGGAACGCTCCAACCCGGGCGGATCGATCAAGGACCGGATTGGCCTCGCCATGATCGAGGATGCCGAGAAATCCGGCGCGCTCAAACCCGGCGGCACAATCATCGAACCGACATCGGGCAATACCGGTGTCGGACTGGCCATGGTCGCAGCAGTCAAAGGCTATAATCTGATATTGGTGATGCCCGAGTCGATGTCACTCGAGCGCCGCCGCCTGATGCTGGCTTATGGCGCGAGTTTCGACCTGAGCCCGAAAGAGAAAGGCATGAAAGGTGCGATCGAGCGGGCGCAGGAACTGATCGACCAGACGCCCGGCGCCTGGATGCCACAGCAGTTCGAAAATCCGGCCAATTTTGAAGTGCATAAACGCACCACCGCCATCGAGATTCTCAATGACTTTAAAGATAATCCTCTCGACGCGATCATCACCGGTGTCGGCACCGGCGGCCATATCACCGGCGTTGCCGAAGTTCTGAAACAACATTGGAGCCATTTGAAAGTCTATGCGGTCGAACCGTCATCCTCACCGGTGATCAGCGGCGGCCAGCCCGGCCCGCACCCGATCCAGGGCATCGGCGCCGGCTTCATCCCCGGCAATCTGCACACGAAAAGCATCGACGGCGCGATCCAGGTCGAACCCGCCGATGCCAAAGCCATGGCACTCAGAGCCGCCAAGGAAGAAGGTATGCTGGTCGGCATATCCTCCGGCGCAACGCTGGCGGCGATCACGCAGAAGCTGCCGGAACTGGGAGCCGGCGCAAAAGTTCTCGGCTTCAACTATGATACCGGCGAACGCTATCTCTCCGTGCCAGAGTTTCTGCCCGAAGAATGAGCTCGATCGAGGTCCAGCAATTCACCTACCGGCATGGTGATGTGGAACTGTCCGGCTATATGGCGCAACCCAGCCGCTATCCGCGCGCGGGCATATTGATCGTGCCGACCATTGCCGGACCGACCAAGCAGATGTTCGACCGCGCCAGATGGCTGGCCTCGCTCGGCTATAGCGCGATGGTCTGCGACCTCTATGGCAAGGGCGTGATCGACGATATGCGCGAAGCGCGGCAACTGGCCGACGCCTTGCGCGCCGATGCCGAATTTTATCGCGATCGCTTTCGCTGCGCGCTCGCGGAATTGCGCACGCGTTCGAAACTGGCGAACAACCGGCTTGCGGCAATCGGCTATTGCATGGGCGGTGAAATCGTACTGGAGATGGCGCGCGGCGGCGAGGATATCGCGCTGGTGGTCAGTTTTCACGGGCTGCTAGCCACACCGCTTCCGGCCAAGCGCGGCACAATAAAGGCACGCATTCTGGTCTGCCACGGCCGGGCCGATCCGCTCGTCCCGCCGAAGCAGGTGCGCGAATTTCTCGAGGAAATGGACATTGCGGGGGCAGATTGTCACATGCATATCTATTCCGGCGTCGTCCACGGATTCACCGACATCAACAGCAATTCAAGATCGATCGAAGCCGTCCGCTACAACGCATCGGCGGACCGGCAAAGCAAGGCCGCCATGCTCAGCATGTTTGACGAGCTGTTCGAGAATAAAAGAACACCGGACCAATATTAAGCCCGGTGTTCCAAATTTGCGGGAACGGCTGAACTAGTCCGGCTTACCGTCACCATCATTGTCGAGCAAATCGGGCTGGCCATCACCATCGCTGTCCCAGGCATCGGGCTGCCCGTCGCCGCTGCGATCCCAGGCATCCATCAAACCATCACCATCGGTATCGATGGTTGGTGCCGGGATTTCCGACTGCATCTCGTCGGTGGCTTCGGGTTCTGCCGCATGGGCTGCAACCGATAGTCCCAGTCCGACGGTAATCAGAAAGGGCGTCATCCGGCGCATGTTGTTTTGGGCTCTTCTGGAATGCATTGCATATACTCCTTATGCATATCATTCCCCTGTCACAGGCTTGATGGCGCAACCGCCCGCATTGATCCAGCGCCCTTCGGCGACATGGGCCAGATAGACGCTAAACGGCGGATTTCAGGCGCTTATCGCTTATTATACTCCATTCACCGGACATCCCCTTTTCAGGATATCCGGTGAATTTCTGTACGTCGAGACAACGGCCTCGATCGGCCGAAACGGCGTGAAGCCGCCTGATCAGATCGCTTAAGCGACGCCGAACATTTCCGGGTCGAGTGCCATGATCGAGTCGGCACCGCCTTCGATCTTGCGGCGGAGCGATCCGGTATCCGGCAGAAAGCGTTCGGCAAAATATTGCGCCGTCACCAGCTTGGCTTCGTAATATTTCGGATTATCCGTGCCCGCGTCGAGCGTGGCCTGCGCCGCCTTGCTCATCCGCAGCCACATCAGTCCGAGCGATACGATGCCCATGATATGCATATAATGGTAAGCGCCAGCACCGGCGTTGTTCGGATTGGCCATGCCATGCTGCATGAACCACATCGTCGCTTTCTGGAGTTCGCCATTGGCTTTTTCCAACGCTTCGGCAAATCCGGACAGTTTTTCGTGCCCCTTCGCTTCGGCAATCTCGTCGGCAACCACCTTGAAAAAGGCCTGAACCGCACGGCCGCCGTTCTGGCCGAGCTTGCGACCGACCAGATCCATCGCCTGGATACCGTTGGTGCCTTCGTAGATCATCGCAATCCGCGCATCGCGCACGAACTGTTCCATGCCCCATTCACGGATATAGCCGTGGCCGCCATAGACCTGCTGCGATTCTGTGGCGATCTGATAGCCCATATAGGTGCCATAGCCTTTGACCACGGGGGTCAGCAGGCTGACAAGATCATTGGCCAACTGCCGATCTTCCTCGGTTTCGGCCTTGTCCGCCAGATCAACCTGCAACGCGCCCCATAGAACCAGTGCGCGCATCGATTCGGTGAAAGCCTTGCCGTCCATCAGCATCCGGCGCACGTCGGGGTGTACGAATAGCGTGTCCGCTTTCTCTTCCGGATCCTGCGCTCCGGTCAATGCCCGGCCCTGACGCCGGTCACCAGCATAGACCACCGCGTTCTGATACGCGATTTCGCCCTGCGCGAGACCCTGCAGGCCAACACCCAGTCGCGCTGCGTTCATCATGATGAACATCGCGCGCAGACCCTTATTCTCTTCGCCAACCATATAGCCGGTGGCACCGTCATAGTTCATCACGCAGGTCGCATTGCCGTGGATGCCCATTTTTTCTTCAATCGAGCCACAGCTCACACCGTTGCGTTCGCCGAGCGAACCGTCTTCGTTGACCAGGAATTTCGGGACGATGAAGAGCGAAATGCCTTTCGAGCTATCGGGAGCACCCGGTGTCTTGGCCAGTACCAGGTGGATGATATTTTCCGCCATGTCATGCTCGCCGGCAGAGATGAAAATCTTCTGTCCGGTGATCGAATAGCCACCCGCTATGGGTTCCGCCTTGGTGCGGATAAGACCCAGATCGGTACCGCAATGCGCTTCGGTCAGGTTCATCGTTCCGGTCCATTTGCCGGAAATCATCTGGGTGGCGTAAGTCTGCTTCTGCTCTTCGCTGCCTTCAGTGAGGATCGAGGCAATCGCGCCTTGCGTCAGGCCGGTGTACATTTCCAGCGCCTGGTTTGCCGAGACCATGAATTCCATCACCGCATTGCCGATCACGCGGGGCAGTCCCTGACCACCAAATTCCTCGGGCGAGGACAAGGTCGTCCAGCCGCCGTCGGTCAGCTGCTGATAGGCTTCCTTGAAGCCCTTTGGCGTGGTGACCGATCCGTCTTCGTGACGGGTGCAGCCTTCTTCATCACCCGACTGGTTGAGCGGATGCAGCACTTCGGTCGAAAATTTCCCGGCCTCGGTCAGGATCGCGTCGACCATTTCCGGCGTCGCATTTTCAAAACCGGGGAGATTCAGATAATTCTCGAGATGGAGAACTTCGTTTAGGATGAACCGGACTTCGCCGATCGGTGCGGTATAACTGGGCATGATTTTCTACTTTCTACTCAAATGGGGCTACCGGATATTACCGGTGTCTATCCTCTATTGATGCTGTGCTTTGGCGTCCGCCATGGCGTCCTGCACAGTCTTTATGAAACCGGTCAGTTCCTTGATCGAACTGTCGATGTCGGCGCGCTGCTTCTTCAGCGTATCGACCTTTTCCTGACATTTTTCGACGGTAACCTGCATCTGTGTCTTGCGGCCGTCACCAACGTCGTAAAGGTCGATCATCTCGCGAATTTCAATCAGGCTGAAACCTACATTTTTTGCGCGCATGATCCAGGCGAGGCGCGCCCGGTCACGTTTGGTATAGATGCGCGACAGTCCCTTGCGGTTCGGAGCGATCAGTCCCTCATCTTCATAGAAACGCAAGGCCCGGGCGGTGACACCAAATTCTTCCGACAAATCGGAAATGGTATAGGCCTCCCGGTTTTGCAGGTCGGGGGTGTCAATTTCAGCGTGGTTTAGCGATTGCGACATGCAACCTACATAGCTTACGCTAACGTAAACGTCAAGGCTAGGGAGCGGGGCACAGATTATCGAAATCGCGGCCGCTGGTAGAACGGGCAACAGCATCACCCTCCCCGATCAGATAAAAACTGACTCCGTTGAAGCCGGCACGCGGGCTGCAATAGCTCGCGCAGCTTTTTGGCATCGCCCCGGGCAGGTTCAACTCAACGCCGTCGAAACGGGCAGTAAAGCTGCATTTTTCTCCGCTGTTGAGGGTGATGCGGACATTTTCGCCATCGCGTTCGGCTTCGCCCATTCCCTCGCATTTGCTATCCGGCCCGAAAACCGCGATCATCCCGACCTGATAGCCATTTTCATCATTGCCAACCGCGCAGAAACTGTCGGTTCCCAAATCGCTTTTCCGTTCAAATGCGCCAGAGAGCGTAACCTTGCGGACATCAGGTATGACACCGGCATCGATCGCGGCCTGTTCCAGCGACGAAACTTTTGCTTCGGGTTCCCCGGTAGCAGAGTCCCCAAGGCCGCAGCCCGCCAGAGCAATCGTCAAGAGCAGCGGAACGGCTAGCTTCATGTAACCGGCTCCAGCTTTCCGGAAACAATCTTGCGATAGAAGCAGCTGGTCTGACCGGTATGGCAGGCGGGGCCCGCCGGCACAGCCTTGATCCACAGCGCGTCCTGATCGCAATCGATCCGCATCTCGGTCACCGTCAATATATTGCCCGACGTTTCGCCCTTCTTCCACAGACATTGACGGCTGCGGGAATAGAAATGGGCGACACCACTATCCTGCGTCAGTTGCAGCGCTTCGGCATTCATATGCGCCAGCATCAGCAGATCTCCCGACGAATCGTCGGTGATCACCGCGGTGATCAAACCGTTCGAATCATATTTGGGCTGGAGCAGATTGCCGGTTTCGGGATCATTTTTTCTATCTGTCATAGCCGTGAATTAAGACCCGATCAGCCTATGCGCAACGGCTAATGGCGCTATTGATGCCGTAGCGGCTTGCTCATTCACGCAATATGATGATTTTATGACATTGGGGGCAGACAAAGCCCCGTTTCAAACCTATATGCCCGTCATCCCCGCTCTGTAACTTACATGCTAGGTGAGATATGCTGACAACCCACCCGTTTGACGATGACAAGCTGCGGGAAGAGTGTGGCGTGTTCGGGATCGCCGGCATTGACGACGCAGCCGCCATGGTTGCGCTCGGTCTGCACGCTCTCCAGCATCGCGGTCAGGAAGCAGCGGGCATTACCTGCCGCAACGGCAAGGAATTTTACAGCCATCGCGCGCTCGGTCCGGTAGCCGGCAATTTCGACAGCGAAGAAGTGATCCACCGTCTGCGCGGCGATTCCGCCTGCGGCCATGTCCGCTATTCGACCACCGGTGCAGGCACATTGCGCAACGTCCAGCCGCTCGAAGCCGACCTCGCATCCGGCGGCTTTGCTATCGCCCATAATGGCAATATTTCCAATGCTCTGGCATTGCGGGACGAACTGGTCCGCCATGGCTCGATCTTCCAGTCGACCAGCGATACCGAAGTTATCATCCATCTGGTCGCGACATCCAAATATCGCACATTGCTCGACAAGTTCATCGACGCCTTGCGACAGGTCGAAGGCGCCTATTCGCTGATCTGCATGACCGCCGAAGGCATGATTGCCTGCCGCGATCCGCTCGGTATCCGTCCGCTGGTCATGGGCCGGATCGGTGAGGCCTATGTCTTCGCGTCCGAAACCGTCGCGCTCGATCTGGTCGGCGCGGAATATGTCCGCAGCGTCGAACCCGGCGAACTGATCGTCGTCACCAACGGCGAATTGCGCTCCCATCGCCCCTTCCCCGACAACCAGGCCCGTCCC
>JBALUX010000126.1:0-8691 GCA_036963725.1 Parasphingorhabdus sp.
CAAGGTGCAGCGGAAGATGTAGCCGCCGTGCTGTTTCGATAAACGGCATGCTGAGCTAGATTAACGGCTCGGCAATAGCTTGTGCGTCAGCCCATGCCGGTCCATGTTGCTGCCAATAATTTCGGGAGAGAGATCATGCGTGCTTCGATATATTTGACATTGGCGACCTCTGCATTGGCGACCTCTGCATTGGCGATCGCGGCTCCGGTCTATGCGGAAGAGACGACGCCCGTGTCGGCGGCGGTTTCAGAAGCAGCTGCACCAGATTTTGAAGCGGCCGTGACCGCTCCGGGACGGGATGAAGGGGATGTCGCGCTCGACGAGAGTCGCAGTCCGGCTGCGGTGCTGGCCTTCATGGGCCTCGAAACCGGTGATGCCGTGCTCGATATTTTTGCCGGTGGCGGCTATTATAGCGAAATCCTGGCGCGCGCTGTCGGTCCGGAAGGATCGGTTGTCGCGGTCAATCCGCCGCAATTTGTTTCCAGCGAGCAGTCGAAGGAAAAATGGGCGAGCGTCACCGCGCGGCAACCCAATGTGAATATGGTGCCATCGCAATTGCCGGATTACAAACCGGCCGCGAACAGTATCGATTTTGCCATGCTCCATTTGATCTATCATGATTTCTACTGGCAGAGCGAAAAGTTCAAATTCGACAAAATGGACCCGGCTGTCGTGCTCGCCAATCTCTATGCGGGAATGAAGCCGGGCGGCGTCGTTGCGGTGATCGATCATGTCGGTTCCCTGGGCGACACCCGGACCGTGGTCGAGAAAACCCACCGCATAGATCCGGCAACCGCCCGGGCTGATTTCGTCAAGGCCGGCTTCGTGCTCGACGGGGAAAGCGGGATGTTCGCCAATCCGGACGATGATCTGGAGAAAAATGTTTTCGACCCGGCTGTTCGGGGTAAAACCAGTCGCTTTGTCATGCGATTCCGCAAGCCGGGCTGATATTGCAAAGGCTTTTTCCGGCGGAATTTTACGCCCGAATCAGTCGCAATTGTAACCACATGGAAAATAAGGCAATTTTCCGGGGCGCCGGAAATCCCGCCGTTGCGAGCAAATCGCACGATGAGGGGTTATGCATAAATTACAAGAAAATGTAATATAATTTCAATGGTTTACCAGTTGTTACCATAGTTTACATGACCGTTCAGGTCAGGTTAGCTAGAGGACCGCCATAGAGATTGCAGTGATAAGAACTGACCCGGCAACAATATTCCGACGCGCTGGAATAGATTGAGGTCAGCATCAAAAAGCATGATTTCCCTTTTCCGCCGGCACAAGCTGGCTGGCGGACCGGAAGAGTTTGACCGGCGGCGCCTGTAATCAGGGTCGCACGCTGTCGGAACAGAGGGGGAGGCAGATCCGAGTTGTGTAATGGATCTGTCTCCCGACCCTCTAAAATGAGTTGAGCAGCATCTGCTTCGCAATTGGGTCCGGGGACCTGTTGACGAACGGCCTTCGGGGGGTCGCAGGCTGTCGTCCTATCCCCAGATCCTGGGGCGCAGGGCTGGCGCGCGCGTAGAGTTTGCGTGCCAGTCCTGCATTTTTCCGATCTATTCAGGACGCATATTTGACCGAGCAGCCGTAAGGGCGGGCTTGCGCCACGCTCACCTTGTCCCCTGCTTTAATCTCGCTCAGCGCCGCGAGCACGTGATTACGCGCCGTCTTGATATCTGCGGTATTCGCCGTCGGCTTGTCGTCAATCCCGCCCTGATAGACCAATGTTCCCGTGCCATCGATAATATACATATGCGGCGTGGTTTTCGCGCTATAGGCTTTGCCGACCACGCCCTTCGTATCGAACAGATAGTTGGTGGACTGGATTTTCTGTTCGGCAATCAGCGCTTTCGCCTCGGCACCGGTCATATGACCCTGTTTGCCTTTCGCGCCGCTGTTGATCGTCAGCCACACCGCGCCCTGTTGCCGCGCAGCCTTTTGGGTCGCCTGCATATTGCCGCTGTTATAATGTTTGGAGACGAACGGGCAGCCGGGATTGTGCCATTCAAGCACCACGGTCTTGCCGCGGAACTGCGACAGCTGGACCGTCTTTCCATTCACATCGGTCAGCTTGAAATCCTGGGCGATGGCACCGTTTTTCTGGGCTGCTGCCAGCGGGCTTGCCAGTGCGATCGCGGCGATGGTTGCTGTGGCAAAAGAAGGAAGGTTTCGCACTATTTGTCTCCGTTCAATGAGGGATGGGATAGAGTGACACTTTATACCGCTTTACCGACCAGTTCCGTCAGAGTCGCAACCGTGAGGATTTGCGGGAGGATAACCGGTTCTTCGCCGGGCGCATAATATAGATAGAGCGGCACGCCAGCGCGCCCGTGTTTTTCCAGAAATCTGCTGATCGCCGGATCGGGCCTGGTCCAGTCGCCCATCAGCACGGCTACCTTGGCGGCTTCGAACGCTTCGGCCGTTTCGGTGCGCTGGATGGCTGCGGCTTCGTTCGCCTTGCACGTAATGCACCAGTCGGCAGTGAAATATGCGAAAACCGGCTGGCCGGAAGCGCGCAGCTCGGACAGGCGGACCTCGCTAAACTCTTCGCTGGGCAGCGTCGCGCCGGAGGAATGGGCCAGCTTCTGGTTCTGCATTGCCTCTTCGCCGGGCAGGGCGATGATGCCGCCCGCTAGAGCGGCAACCATTGCCCCGGCTGTCAGCGCGCCGCGCGAGAGACCTTTCAACTGCCCTCCGCCAAACCACCACAGGATCAGGCTGACCGTTAGCAGGAAGACCAGCGACAGGCCTAGCGCATCGGTACCGATCTGGCGGCCGAGCAGCCAGATCAGACCGATGCTGGTGAGGAACATCGGGATTGCCATGATCTTGCGAAAGCTGTCCAGCCACGGGCCGGGTTTCGGCAGACGGCTACGGATCGCTGGCACGAAGGCAATGAGCAGGAACGGCAGGGCAAGGCCGACGCCAAGACCGGCAAAAATCACCAGAGCGGCGATTGGAGGCAAGACGATGGTCGCGCCCAAAGCGGCGGCCATGAACGGGCCAGTGCACGGAGTAGCGACAAAGGCGGCCAGCGCGCCGGTCCAGAAGGATCCTGCTGCGCCGTCTTTCTTGGTCAGTTTGTTGCCGAAATTGATGTTGGGCAGCTCGAACAGGCCCGCCAGATTGAGACCGATGGCGGTAACCAGCGCGAGCAAAACAAAGATGATCCGCGGATCTTGAAGCTGGAATGCCCAACCAACGGCGGCTCCGCTTGCGCGCAGACCGAGCAGGACCGCACCAAGCGCCGTGGCGACCAGCACCACACCAGCGGTATAAGCCAGCGCATCGCGCCGGACGACGGCTTCATTGCCGCCAGCCTTGGCCAGACTGATCGCTTTCAGACTGAGGATTGGAAATACGCAGGGCATCAGGTTGAGCAACAGGCCGCCCAATATGGCGCCACCCAGTGCCAGGAACAGCAGTGAGGCGCTACCTTCTTGCTTTGCGTTGTCACCAGCCAGAGGCAGGCCGGTCATCGCGACCTCGCCTTTGGTGGCTGTGATCAGGAAGCCATCATGTTCGCCGATTTTCAGTATGCCGGTGACGGTGTCGAAGCCATCGCCGCGAGCGCCGGTCTCAAGGATCAGGCGGTCGCCATCGCGATTGAATGTCTGTGGCGCGGCATAGTCGACAATGCCGTCCTCCAGGATGAAGAAATAGGGCTGATCGACTTCGACGCTGGCGGGCAGCGGGATCGACAGGCGGAACAGATCATCGCTGACGGCGAAGCTGGCTTCGCTGCCGAGGGGCCGGGGCAGGGCCGCGCGGAAACCGTCGAATCTTTTGTCCAGCAGGACAGATGCGTCCTTGCCGACCACTTGCAACGTGATCGACAGTTCATCCTGCTCGGGAACGCAAATCTCGTCGGTGCAGGACAGCCATTCGGATTTTACCGAAATCGGGAGCGGACCGGACCGGACCTTGTCGGACAGGGTCAGATTAACCAGAACCGCATAGTCGCCCTTGTAGACATAGTTCATGATCCCGGAGATCAGCAGGGTATCGGGAACCTGAAACTGCGCCTTGCCGGCGGTCACACCCGCGGGCAGGGTCCAGTCGAAACTCATGCCGATACCCGCATCGCCGGGATTTTCCCAATAGCCGTGCCAGGTCGGCTTGGGCTCCATGACAAAGGCGAGTGTGACGCTTTGTCCGGCCTTCACTTGCTGCGATTCAGCGACCAGTGTGGCGGGCACATTCAATTCTGTATTGCCCAGCCGGTTTTGCGCATCCGCCGCCGGGGCGAGGGCCAAGGCTAAGAACGCCAGCATTATCGAGAAAATGCGAAAATCAAATGTCATAAAAACTCACTATTTCCTGTTTAATCGCATTTAGTCTATTGATAGACAGCTTTCTATAGCGGCATTCATCAGTGAGGACCATTCGTGCAAAAATCGATCATAGTTACAGCCCTGGCCGCGTCTATCATATTTTCCGGCAGCGCAAATGCCGAAGATCACAGCGGCGGCGACAAAGCCCCGCCGAAGCTGGTCGTAGCCATATCGGTCGACCAGTTCTCGGCCAATCTGTTCAGCGAATATCGCAGCAGCTTTACCGGTGGCCTGAAACGGCTGGCGAACGGCGTCGTGTTCCCGTCGGGCTATCAGTCGCACGCGGCAACCGAAACCTGCCCGGGCCATTCGACGATCATGACCGGTGTCCATTCCGGACGCGCCGGGATCATTGCCAATAACTGGATCGACCTTTCGATCGAGCGCGACGACAAGACTGTCTATTGCGCCGAGGACGAGCGTATTGAAGGCACCAGCTTTGGCGATATCACCGCTGCGACGCAGGGCGACTATATCGCCTCGGTCTGGCATTTGCTGGTGCCGACTTTGGGCGACCGGCTCAAGAAGGTCTCGCCCGAATCGCGTAATGTTGCTGTCGCCGGCAAGGATCGGGCAGCGCTGATGATGGGCGGCCATGATGTTGACGAGATCTACTGGTGGAAGGGCAAGGGATTTTCCACGCTTCAGGGGCGCAAGATATTGCCTTCGGTAGCGGCGCTGAACAAGACGATCGGCGAGCAGATCGACAAGGCCCGACCCGCCTATGCGACGCCGGCGCAATGCGTCTCGCACAGCGCAAAGATCATGCACGGCGAGGGCAAATCTGTCGGTGACTACGCCTTCCAGCGCCCGGAAGGTGCGGCCAGCATTTACCGCGGCTCTCCCGACTTTGACGGGTCGGTGATCGCAGCAGCAACGGTGTTGCTGAACGATCTGAAACTGGGCCAGGGCGAGGCCACGGACGTGATCTCCATCGGCCTGTCCGCGACCGACTATATCGGCCATGCCTTTGGCACCGAAGGTCTCGAAATGTGCATCCAGATGGGCGAGCTGGACCGTTCGCTTGGAGAATTTTTCAACATATTGGATGGTGAAGGTATCGACTATGTCGTGATGCTGACCGCCGATCATGGCGGCCTCGACCTGCCAGAGCGGATGAGCCTGCAGGGTGTCCCCACGGCACAACGGATCGACCCCAATCTCAATGCAAAGGTCATTGGCAAGAAGGTCGCCGAAGTGCTGCAAATTTCCGGCGACAAGCCTGTGCTCTACGCAGACGGACCGATTGGTGACTATTATGTAAGCCAGGACCTTTCCGAGAAGCAAAGGAAACAGGTCAAGGATAGCGCTATTGCGCTGATCGCCGCCCATGCGCAGGTGGAAATGGTGCTGGAACATGACGAAATTGCATCAATAGAAGTCCCGCGCGGTTCGCCTGAAGAATGGACCCTGGAGCAACGTGCCCGTGCCTCGTTCCACCCGGACCGTTCAGGTGACTTTGTCGTTCTGCTCAAAAAAGGGATCACGCCGATTGCCACAACCCAGCGTGGATATGTCGCCACCCATGGCAGCCCGTGGGATTATGACCGCCGCGTCCCGATGCTGTTCTGGCGCGATGGCATCCAGCATTTTGAACAGCCTTTGTCAGTAATGACTGTGGATATCGCTCCGACACTCGGCGCGCTTATCGGCGTGAACATCCCGGCGGAGGAAACCGACGGGCAATGTCTCGATCTCGATGGTGGTCCGGCCAATAGCTGCGAATGAGCTAAAGGCCTGATCCTAGCGCCTCTGGTAGCGGGTCAGGCCTTGACCAAGGCTGTTATTCGCAATCCGTAGCTGATCGCCGCTCCAGTCGGCCACGAACCAGGTGTTGCGTTTCACGCCCTTGGCCAGCGACGCGCTGTTGGAATGGATGTTGAGCCCGGTAGAGCTGTGATCGGTATCTTCTGCAGCGACCGCGATAAACGCGCTCCAGTTATCCTTGTTCTGGCCCTGCACGAAAACATTGCCGCTGATCACCCCGGTGGCGCCAGCCGGCAGGTCGACCATGTAATTGGTGTTCCGGCCCTGGGTATCATCAAAGCTGTTGTTGTTGATTGTCGCCCTGGGCGCGCGGCTTTTGACATAATGGCCGCCGCTCCCTTTCTCGAACCGGCTGTTGGTCACCTTCAGCGATCCGAAATAGCCGATATAGATGCTGTGGGCGCAGGACAGGCCACGATCGCAGCGGCCGAGCCGCTGGAAGGTTGACCGGTCGATGACGATTTCCGCGCTGGGATCATCGGCACTCAATATGCCTTGTTCGGCGTTACGGAACATCGCGTTATAGACATAGAGATCGCCGCGCTCGATCCGAATGCCGGCCCCATTGCCATCGGCAACTTGCTGGTTCTGGAATATAATCCCGTCGATGGTTGCCGCTTTGCCGCGCAGGACCAGCGTTGCCTTGCCCTCGCAAACGCCGCCATCAAGGATCGTCCGGCCGGGGATGGAAGCCTTGTAGGTGATCCGGCCCGCTGTCTGCACGGCGCAATCGCCATAGGAACCCGGCTTGATGACAATTGTCGCATTGTTGCCGCCGATTGCCGCGACCGCCTCGGACAGCCGGAAAAAGCTTTCTCCGCTTTCCTGCACAGTGAACGGTGCATCGCGCTGGGCCTGAACCGCGGTTCCGGCGACAGAGGCCGTCATGATTGCGGCGATCAACGGGGTCTTGAACTTCATTACGGCCATCCTGACTCGGGGGATTAGGGCATTTTCAATATCGCTTGCCGCGACGGCAAACAATATAAAAGCATGCGCCGTCCCAGATGAATTCAGGCTGAGCGATAAAGGTTAAAGGGTTAATCTGCCGAGCTTATTCGTTCAGATTAGGCCGCAACCACTGACGCGCCTGATCGACGGATACGCCGCGTCTCGTCGCATATTCCTCGACCTGGTCTTCGCTGATCCGTGCCACGCCGAAATAATCCGCCTGCGGATGGGCAAAATAGAAGCCGGAAACCGCGGCGGTCGGTGTCATTGCAAAGCCGCTGGTCAGTTCGATGCCGGTATTTTCCGTGGCGTTCAGCATATCGAACAGGATCGGTTTCAGACTGTGGTCCGGACAGGCCGGATAGCCGGGGGCAGGGCGGATGCCCTGATATTTTTCCCGGACCAGATCCTTGTTGTTGAAATGCTCGTCGGCTGCATAGCCCCATAGGTCCTTGCGGACATGTTCGTGCATGCGCTCGGCGAAGGCTTCGGCAAACCGGTCGGCAAGCGCTTTGAGCAGGATGCTGTTATAATCATCCTTGTCCATCTCGAACCGCTGGACATGCTCGTCGATGCCATGGCCGGCGGTGACGGCAAAGCCGCCGATCCAGTCATCCGAGCTGTCGATGAAATCGGCGAGGCAGTTATTCGGTTTGCCACCGCGTTTAACCACCTGCTGCCGCAGCATCGGCAAAGTATATTCCGCATTTTCCGGTGAGACGAGAATATCATCCTCTTCCCGCCGGGCCCGCCAAATGCCGGCCACGCCTTTTGCGGTCAGCCATTTTTCTTCGATGATCTGGTCGAGCATCGCCTGCGCATCGCGGAATAGGTCGGTTGCGCTCTCGCCGACGATCTTGTCGGTCAGGATTGCCGGATAATTTCCGGCCAGTTCCCATGCGCGGAAAAAGGGAGTCCAGTCGATATAGTCGCGCAGCTCTGCGAGGTCCCAGTCGTCATAAACATGCAGGCCGGGTTTCGCCGGTGCCGGGGCTTTGAGGCTCATGTCGACGACAGCGGCATTGGCGCGGGCTTCCTCGAGCGATGCGAGCTTCTTTCCGGTCTTTCCCGCCCGTGCGATACGGACCTGCTCGTAATCCTCGCGAGTCCTGGCGATGAAGCCTTCTGCCTGGGTATCACTGACCAGTTGGGAAGCGACGCCCACAGCGCGGCTGGCATCAAGCACATAGACAGTCGGTCCGCTATAGGCGGGTTCAATGCGTAGCGCCGTGTGGGTCTTGGAGGTGGTTGCACCGCCGATCATCAGCGGCATCTGCATCTTCGCACGTTCCATTTCTTCGGCAACGGTCACCATTTCGTCGAGCGATGGCGTGATCAGCCCGGACAATCCGATGATATCCGCATCATTTTCATTGGCGGCTTTCAAAATATCGGTCCAGGATACCATCACCCCGAGGTCGATGACTTCAAAGCCATTGCACTGCAGCACGACGCCGACGATATTCTTGCCGATATCATGCACATCGCCTTTGACCGTGGCCATGATGATCTTGCCCTTGCCCTTGGCTTTCTCGTCCTTTTCCGCTTCGATATAGGGAAAGAGATGGGCGACGGCTTTCTTCATGACGCGAGCGGATTTCACCACTTGCGGCAGAAACATCTTGCCCGATCCGAACAG
>JBALUX010000127.1:0-8574 GCA_036963725.1 Parasphingorhabdus sp.
GTCAAGGCCCTGAATGAAGATTTTTGTCAATGGCGATTGAAATGCAGCCTGTCCACCAGCGATCAGTTCAACAGGCTCACCCGGGCACCGGCATGGCGGGTCAATCGTCCGGCAAGCTCCAGTTCGAGCAGCGCCAATTGCACCGAAGCCGCTGCCAGTCCCGATTGCCTGACCAGTTCATCGACGGTCACCGGCGTGATGCTGAGCAGGTCTATTACCGGCGCCCGTTCCGAGCTGGTGATATCCGCCTGTCCTGCTTCCTGGATGATCGCATTGTCCCGCTCTGCCCGCAATTCATGACCGCGAGTCGCTGATTCCGCGCGATCATCGAAATGAAGAATCATCTCCAATATGTCGTTGGCCGACTGAATCAAGGTAGCTCCCTCGCGGATCAGCATGTTGCAGCCCCTTGACCGGGGGTCTAGTGGAGATCCGGGGACCGCCATGACCTGTCGGCCAGCCTCTGCGGCCAGTCTTGCCGTAATCAGCGATCCGGAACGTGGTGCAGCCTCGATGACCACCGTGCCTCTGGCCAGTCCGGCGATGATCCGGTTGCGATAGGGAAAATGTCGTGCACGGGGTTCCGTTCCAGGCGGTTGTTCGGCCAGCAACAATCCTTGTTCGGCGATCATTCTCTGGATATTTTCATTCTCCGGCGGATAGAAAACATCCAGTCCGCCAGCAATGACGGCAATTGTCGCTTTCTTTAGCGAGCCTTGATGAGCCGCCGTGTCGATGCCTTTGGCAAGCCCCGAAACCACCGAGACGCCAGCGTCCACAAGACTATTGGAGAGATCACGAGCAAAACGACACGCCGCCGCAGAAGCATTTCGCGCGCCGACCACTGCGACCATCGGTTGTCGCAAAAGCTCCAGTCGCCCCTGCCACAATAATATCGGCGGTGGATTTCCCAGTTCCGACAGCAAGGCCGGATAATCGGGGTCGTCGACAAACAGCAATTCTGCGCCGATATCCCGTATCACCTTCATTTCGGATGCAATATGCCTCGCGTCGGCAATTCGTGGCGAGCGTCCGCCACCACGCGCTGCCAAATCGGGAATAGCTTCCAGCGCACGCGCAGCAGAACCGAATCTCCTGATCAACTGCCGGTAAGTGACGGGTCCGATATTCTCGGATCGGATAAGCCGGAGCCGGTCAAACGCTTCCTGGCTTTCTCCCATTCACTTCAGACCTTTTTTGACGCTCCGACTTTCGGTTCTTCGCCCGCGATCAACCGTTCGATATTGGAGCGGTGCTTCCACAAAACCAGCAAGGCCAGACCGATGAACATGGGCATCATGGCATATTCACCCAGAACGAAGGCCGCGATCGGCACCGAAATGGCGGCAAGCATGCCTCCCACGGAAGAATAGCGCCAGATCGCGAGCGAACCAAGCCATGTGACCGCAAATATCAACCCCGCCATCGGGATCAGGGCAGTGACGACGCCAAGCAGTGTCGCAACGCCTTTGCCACCGTTAAATTTGAGCCAGACAGGATAAAGATGACCGAGAAAGGCACCAAGGCCGGCCAGAACGCCCAATCCCCCGAAAATCTGCAGTGCAATATAGACCGCAGCATATCCCTTGCCGATATCGAGCAACAGGGTCAGCGCGGCCAGACCCTTGTTGCCGGTCCGCAAGACGTTGGTGGCGCCGATATTGCCGGAACCGGTCTGCCTCAGATCACCGCCGCCGGAAAGGCGTGTCAAAACAAGGCCAAAAGGGACCGAGCCCAGCAAATAGCCGAACAACAACGCCAATATTGGTTCTATCCACATAGACTGCACTGAAAATACCCCTATTTCAATTCCGCGCTATATTCACAGACGATGATGAGCAAGTATCGCGGCCGAAAAAACGGCCAAGGCCAAACGCCTGTCAGACGAACCGAAGCGGTTGCCGTCTCCATGCTATTCTGGCTATGGGCAAAATATGACCGAAGCGCAGACTGGCGAATGCCCTCCCTTGTTATTTTTCGATACCGGCGTCGGCGGACTGTCGGTGCTGAAAGAAACAATAAAATTGCTGCCCCGCGCGCCGATTGTCTATGCCGCAGATTATGCTGGCCTGCCTTATGGCATGAAATCCGAAGCGGAATTGGCTGCCCGGGTTCCGGCGCTTCTTGGCCGCCTGGTCGAACGATACAAGCCCCAATTGGTTACTATTGCCTGCAACACCGCCTCGACAATTGCGCTCGATCATGTTCGCTCCGCTCTGGATATCCCGGTTGTCGGGACCGTGCCAGCGATCAAACCGGCTAGCGAACTTACCAAAACCGGCGTCATCGGACTTCTTGGCACGCGGGCAACAATCCGGCAGCCCTATGTCGACCGGCTAGCTGCCGATTTTGCCGCCAACAAGATATTGCTTCGCCATGCAGCTCCCGATCTTGTCTATGCAGCAGAGGCCAAGCTGCGCGGAGAAAAACCGGATATCCGCGTTATCGAAGAAGCGATGTCGGGACTGATCCGTCAGCCGGGAGGCGAACAGATAGACACGGTTATTCTCGCCTGCACCCATTTTCCTTTGTTGCGCGACGAACTGGCGGACGCAGCGCGAACGCCTATTCGGTTTATCGATGGCGCGCAGGGCATCGCTCGCCGGATCGCCTATCTGACGAAAAATACAACATGGCCCGGCGAAAGCAGAGACGGGATATTTGTTACGACAGGCGATATCGACGTTATCGAACCCTATCGCCCGGCCTTCACCGAATATGGCATAGGACGGTTCGAAAAGCTGTAAGCCTATGGCGAACAACTCTTATTGCGAGTGGTTCGCGCTGGAAATTCTGGGAAAAGGCCGCTAAAGGCCATTCCGAGACGATCGCAAGAACAGATTTGAAGCAGGATTTGGTGCACAGTGGACTACGATAAAATTTTTTCGCAAGCGATTGACCGGCTTCATGCCGAAGGACGCTATCGGGTATTCATCGACATTTTGCGCAACAAGGGTTCGTTCCCGAACGCCCGTTGTTTCGCGCATCACAACGGACCGCAACCGGTCACTGTCTGGTGCTCGAACGACTATCTGGCGATGGGCCAGCATCCGGACGTCATCGCAGCGATGGAAGAAGCCTTGCACGATGTCGGCGCCGGCTCCGGCGGAACCCGCAATATCGGTGGCAACACCCATTATCATATCCAGCTCGAGCGGGAACTGGCCGACTGGCACGGCAAATCCGGCGCTCTGCTGTTCACGTCCGGCTATGTATCGAACGAAGCAACGCTCTCGACGCTGACCAAGATCCTGCCGGGCTGCATTATTTTTTCCGACGAACTGAACCATGCTTCGATGATTGCCGGGATCAAGAACAGCGGCTGCGAGAAGCGGGTTTTCCGGCACAATGATCTTGAGCATCTGGAAGAATTGCTGGCTGTCGAAGATCCGGAAGTGCCGAAGCTGATTGCCTTTGAGAGCATTTATTCGATGGATGGCGATATTGCGCCATTGCACGCGATTTGCGATCTGGCAGACAAATATAACGCCCTTACCTATTGCGACGAAGTCCATGCTGTCGGCATGTACGGGGAGCGCGGCGGCGGGATATCTGAACGTGACAAAGCTGCCGAGCGAATCACAATCATCGAGGGAACATTGGCCAAGGCCGTCGGTGTTATGGGTGGTTATATTACCGCAGACCAGAAAATCGTCGACGTCATACGGTCCTATGCTCCTGGCTTCATCTTCACCACCAGCCTGTCTCCGGTGCTTGTAGCCGGCGCATTGGCCAGCATCCGGCATCTAAAACAGTCGACTGCCGAACGCGATGGCCAACAGGCCGCCGCGCAGACGCTCAAAGACCTGTTTGCCGACGCAGGCCTGCCGGTCATGGACTCAAAGACCCATATCGTGCCTCTGCAGGTTGGTGATCCGGTCAAGGCCAAGAAGATCAGCGATGTGCTGCTGGCCGAATATGGCGTCTATGTGCAGCCGATCAACTATCCAACGGTGCCGCGCGGGACGGAACGTCTGCGCTTTACGCCCGGTCCGGCGCATAGCGAAGCGATGATGGTCGATCTGACCAAGGCGCTGGTGGAAATCTGGAGCCGGATGGAGCTTGAACTGGCGATCGCGGCCTAGCCTCCGGATCAGCTTTTCCACATTGCCATGAAATCACCGGACTAATCTCCCGATTGATCTTCGCTGTTTTCACCGTGCGCTAAAGATCCGCGAGAACTTTACACAAGCGCGTGCTTTTCTTTTCTGTGACCTTTGGCTCCAGTCCGCAGAATTCCTGCCATTCTCGTTCCGCCGCTGGTTGCCGAGTGTAACCTTCCAGATCCGCATCAAATTCCGGATGGTATCGCGCGCGGAGCGGCAGTGGCGCTATCATCTATCCAAATTGTCAAAGAGCCTGAATCAAAATCACCAGAAGATAGGCCATCAGGACCGGTGTAGGAAAGGCTTATCAGGCCCTAGCCACCCGCGATGATGTCCGCGAACCGCTGACGGTCGACATTGCCGCCGGACAGGGTGATCGCCGTCCGGTCGGTCAGCCCGACCTTGCCGGCAAGAATGGCAGCCAGCGCAACCGCACCGCCCGGTTCCACGACCAGACGCAATTTCTCGAATGCGACCCGCATCGCGTGATGCACCTCGGCGGCGGAAACAGCGATTCCTGTGACGTTGCGGTCTTTGAGAATATTGAACGTGATTGGGGCGACGCTGAGTGTCTGCAGCGCGTCGCAATCGGTCGCGGGCGGGTTATCTCCGACCGGCACGATCGCTCCGCCTTCCAGCGAGCGTTTCATGTCATCCCAGCCTTCCGGCTCGACGACCAGAATTTTTGCATCGGGGTTGGCCAGAGCCGTGCCGCTGGCAAGGCCGCCACCACCGCAACAGATGACCAGTTGATCCGGCTGATATCCGGTTTGCGCCAGCATCTGCTCGCGTATCTCGATACCGCAACTGCCCTGCCCTTCGACGATCCACGGATCATCAAAACTGGGGACCACGATCCCGCCGGTTTCCTGCGCCAGATCAGCGGCCAGTTGCACCCGGTCACCGCTCATCCGGTCGTAGGTGATGACCTTGGCGCCCATTGCCCTGGTGTTCTCCAGTTTCGCTTTGGGAGCATCCTCGGGCATGATGATCGTTGCAGAAATATTCAACTCGCGGGCAGCCCATGCCACGCCCTGCGCGTGATTACCGCTGGAGAATCCGATAACGCCATGCTTGCGCTGTTCGTCGGTCAGATCGGTCAGCCGGTGCCAGCCACCGCGAATTTTGAATGCGCCTATCGGCTGCAAACACTCCGCCTTGCACCAGATGGTTGTGCCGTCAATTTCCAGTGGCAATAGCGGTGTAGCGGGCAATATCGCCGCGATTTTCTGTGCCGCTCGTTCCACCCCCGCCAGAGTGGGTTGCCGTTGCGGGTCCATCAGGTCTTGCTCTGTCATAGTCTCTCCCTATATGCGGGTTTCTCATTTCTCCAGCATTTAGAGTGAAAATCATGGGCAAAATTTTGGTGATCGGCGCAGGCGGCGTCAGTTCGGTAGCAGTGCATAAAATGGCGCAATTGATTGCAGCAGGCAGCGGACCTTTTACCGAGATCATGCTAGCCAGTCGCACCTTGTCAAAATGTGACGCGATTGCCGAGTCGGTAAAGCAGCGCACCGGTGTGGCGATATCCACTTCCCAGATTGACGCCGATGATGTTCCGGCGCTGACCGCGCTGATCGAGCAGGAAAAGCCCGATCTGGTGGTCAATCTGGCGCTGCCCTATCAGGATCTGCCGATCATGGATGCGTGCCTTGCGACCGGGACCGACTATCTCGACACCGCCAATTACGAACCGCGCGATGAAGCCAAATTCGAATATAAATGGCAGTGGGATTATCAGGACCGGTACAAGGATGCCGGCATCATGGCGCTGCTTGGCTCCGGCTTTGACCCAGGCGTGACCAGCATATTCACCTGCTGGCTGAAGAAACATCATTTCGACCGGATCGACACGCTCGACATTCTCGACTGCAATGGCGGCGATCACGGCCAGCATTTTGCCACCAATTTCAACCCCGAGATCAACATCCGGGAAGTTACCGCCAACTCCCGGCATTGGGAGAATGGCCAGTGGGTCGAAGGTCCGCCGCTGACCCAGAAACAGGAATTCGATTTCGAGGCGGTCGGTCCGAAGAATATGTATCTGATGTATCACGAGGAAATCGAGTCGCTGAAGACGCATCTCCCGGAAATCCAGCGTATTCGCTTCTGGATGACCTTTGGCGACGCTTATCTGACTCATCTCGAAGTGCTGCAGAATGTCGGCATGACCCGGATTGATCCGGTGATGTATGAGGGCCGTGAAATCATTCCGCTACAGTTCCTGAAAGCTGTGCTGCCGGAACCGGCTAGTCTGGGCGAAACCACCAAGGGCAATACCAATATCGGTGTGATCGCGACCGGCGTGAAAGACGGCGTCGAGAAGACGCTCTACGTCAAGAATATCTGCAGTCATGAAGCGGCGTTCGAGGAAACCGGCAATCAGGGGGTCAGCTATACCACCGGCGTTCCGGCGATGATCGGCGCAGCGATGATGCTGTCCGGCCAGTGGAATGGCGATGGCGTGTTCAACATGGAACAATTCGATCCGGACCCGTTCATGGAGATGCTGAACCAGCATGGGCTGCCATGGAAATTGGAAGAATTGGAAGCACCTTTGGCGTTTTAGGATGGAGACCAAGGCAGGCGATCCCGGCGCTTTTGCGCATTTTGATTTGGCGCGGGTGCCCTCGCCTGCCTTTGTCGTCGATGAAGCGGCAGTACGGCGGAATCTGGCGATTCTGGCTGATATCAAGCAGCGGTCGGGAGCCAAGGTTCTGCTGGCGCTGAAGGCTTTTTCGATGTGGTCACTGGCCCCGCTGATCGACGAATATCTTGATGGCTATTGCGCTTCGGGACTGTGGGAGGCGCGGCTTGCGAAGGATCATTTCCGTGGGCCGATCAGCACTTATTCACCCGCCTATAAGGCAGGCGATCTGGCCGAACTAAGCCAGATTTCGGAACATATTACGTTCAACACTCCGTCGCAGATTGAGCGATGGAAAAATGATTCTAATCAAGATATTGCACTCGAAAGTTCAGAACTTGGCTTAAGAATTAACCCGGAGATCGCACTGGGTGAAACGGAAAAATATGATCCGAGCCAGCCGCACAGCCGGCTGGGTTTCCCGATCAGCCAACTGACACCCGAACATTTCCAACATTTGTCCGGCATCCATTTTCACAATCTCTGCGAACAGGGTTTCGATGCGCTGCAGCGGACGTGGGAGAAGGTGGAACCCATAATCGCGCCACATTTCGGCACGCTGAAGTGGATCAATCTTGGCGGCGGTCATCATATTACGCGCGACGATTATGACCGGGACGCGCTCGTCGGCTTCTTGAAAGAACTAAAAGCCAGATCCGGATGTGACATCTATCTCGAGCCAGGCGAAGCCGTGGCCCTGGACGCAGGCATATTGGTGGGCGAGATACTGGATGTGTTCGACAACGGCATACCGGTGGGCATCACCGACATCTCGGCGACCTGCCATATGCCGGATGTGATCGAGGCGCCCTATCGCCCGGCCATGCTCGGGGAGCGCGACGAGGGCACAGCCATCCGACTCGGAGGCCCCAGCTGCCTCGCAGGCGATATTATCGGCGATTATATCCTGCCCGACGTCCCGCATATCGGCCAGCGGATCGCCTTTCTCGATCAGGCGCATTATTCGATGGTCAAGACCAACACGTTTAATGGGGTTCCGCTACCGTCGATCTGGCTGTGGAACAGCGAAACGGATGATCTGAAATGCGTCAGAACCTTCGACTGGACGGCGTTCAGGGATCGGCTCAGCTAAAAAATGCTTTCGTTCAGCTTCTGTACGGACTTCGGTCTTTACAGAGCCATCAAGTGGCCATATAGCCGCGCCTTGCTGCCCCATGGCCGCTTGCGTATCCGCAAGGCAGCTCAATCGATCTTAGCCTATAAGGGGGTCCCTTGAGTTGCACCATTATCTTGATGCTGAGGAGCTGACGAAGGCTCTAAGCCCAGACATTCCAGTTTTGCTTAACCGGCCACATGCAGCACGACGCGCTGCGCGTTATTTTGTCGAGCAATTTCCAGGCAAATCGCTTTACGCTGTGAAAGCGAATCCTTCGCCTGCGTTGCTGCAGCTGCTGTGGGAAGAAGGCGTGACCCATTTTGACGTGGCTTCGATCGACGAGGTCCGCATCGTCCGCGCGGCATTGCCTGACGCGACGCTCTGCTACATGAACCCGGTCAAACAGCTCGCTTCGGTGCGCGAAGCCTATCACGAACATAATGTACGGATTTTCTCGCTCGACAGCCTCGAAGAACTGGAAAAGATCGAACGGGGAACCGAGCTTGCAGAAGACCTGACGCTGTGCGTCCGGATTCGCGTGGCGTCGGAATTTGCCGAAATCAGCCTGGCTTCGAAATTCGGTATTGATGTCGATGAATCGGCTGAATTGCTGCAGCGTGCGCGGCAACGGGCAGACTGCCTTGGCATCTGCTTTCATGTCGGCAGCCAGGCGATGACGCCGCTCGCTTATGTCCATGCTCTGG
>JBALUX010000128.1:0-8531 GCA_036963725.1 Parasphingorhabdus sp.
CCAGAAGCGGTCACCGTCTTCGCCGACCGACGCCAGCAGATCATCGCCCAGTGCCGCCGCCAAGGCCCGTTCATAGCCCGGAGCCGGCTTGACCTGATCAATCGCCTTGTTGGTGCTTGCGGTCCTCGACAGTTCGCGGTTCAAAGCGTCATGTTCGGATTTCAGTCCGGCGAGTTCAGCCTTTAGCGTCGCGAGGCCGGATTGCGCGGCGTCGCGGGCGGCAGTGGTCTGAACCCGTTGTTCTTCGAGCGAGGCAATCTTGCCGCCGCTGCCGTCAGCAGCTTTCTGTGCGGCTTCCCGTGTTGCAATCGCTTCGGCGAGAGCCGCTTGCAATTCTCCCTCGTCGCCCATTTCGGCGCGTTCGGCATTGAGACGATCCAGTTCCACCGCAAGACGGTCATGGCGGGCCTGCGCCGCATCGACGGCGGCGTTGGCGACCTTTATTTCTGCCTGAATACGCGCTTCTTCGGCGACAGCCTTGGCCAATTCAACTTCGGCTTCGCTGGCCGCGCGTTCGGACCGCTCTACAGCGCGTCCAAGTTCCGGCCGTTCCTTGTTCAGATCGGTCAATTCGGTCGATAATCTTTTCTCGTCCTGCTCCAGACGGGCTAGCGCTTCCATCGCATCGCGGGTCAGCTGGTCTTCGCGGGCGTTGTCATCATGGATGCGCTGGGCCTGCGCCTGCAGATCGAGCAGCCGCGATTTCAGATTGTCGCGTTCGTTGGTCAGAGTCAGCAGCCGGTGGCTGGACTCGCTGGCCTGCTCGCGTGTCCGCTGAACGTCGGCCCGCAAGATACCGAGCGCTTTTGCGCTTTCATTCTGTGCGGAGACGGCCGCCTGCTGTTCGTTCTGGGCCGCGAGCACCTTGGCCTCGGATGCTTCCGCTTCCGCCTTGGCCAGATCGGACGCGGCAGCGGCCTCTTTCCAGCGCGCATAGATCAGCCGGCCTTCGACCAGAGTGATGTCCGCGCTCAGCTTCCTGTACCGCTCGGCCTGTTTCGCCTGCCGCCGGAGATTGGCCGCGCGCTGTTCCATATCGCCGAGAATATCGTCAAGGCGTGAGAGATTCTTCTCCGCCGCGCGCAGTTTCTGCTCGGCATCCTTGCGTCGGACGTGGAGGCCGGAGATGCCTGCGGCTTCCTCCAGCATCTCCCGTCGCGCTTCCGGCTTGGATGAAATGATATTGGAAATCTTGCCCTGGCTGACCAGCGCAGGGCTGTGCGCACCGGTGGCGGCGTCGGCGAAGATCAGCGCGATGTCCTTGGCCCGGACATCGGTGCCATTGGCGCGATAGGCCGAGCCGGCACCGCGCTCGATCCTGCGGACAATCTCCAGTTCGCTGTCATTGTCGCCGACGTGCAGCGATGACACATCGTTGGTCTCGCGTTCGGCGGTTAGTGCAACCTCGGCAAATTGCCGCTCGGGCCGGTCCTGGGTGCCGGCAAAGATGACATCTTCCATGCCGCCGCCCCGCATCGACTTGGCGCTATTTTCGCCCATCACCCAGCGGATGGCTTCGAGAAGGTTCGATTTGCCGCAGCCATTGGGGCCGACCACGCCGGTCAGCCCTTTTTCGATGCGCAGCTCTGTGGGGTCGACAAAGCTTTTGAAGCCCGAGAGTCGGAGCTTCTTTATTTGCACGAGATGCCGCCCGTGCCGGTTCTGCTCATGCCGTCTATGTGAGCAACAAAATTCAAATCGCGCCCCCTCTAGCGATTAGGCCTGCGCCTATTTTGCGCCGGCTTCCTTCAGCTTTGCTTCCACCATGGCCCAATTGGTACCGTCAAATTTCTGCCCGTTGAGCAGGAATGTCGGGGTGCCCTGAATGTCGAATTCCTCGGCGGCTTTCTGGGTATTATTCATCAGCGCTTCCGCTGCTGCCGTATCCGCAAGACAAGCCTTGGCCTGATCTTCCGAAATGCCACGCTGCTGAAAAAAGCTGATCAGGCCGAGCTGTTCGGCGAGGCGGATAAATCGCGTTTCCGGCGCGGAACTCAAGATGCCGCCATAGGTCGCTTCGCCCATGGCCTGTGCTTTTTCAAACATGGTGGCCTGATAGCTCAGTGCCTGTTCGGTCAGCGGGAAGAACGGGCCTTCGCCGCCGCAGCGGGAAAGAATGGCGGCCGACAGATCCAGCGGATCGCGGACGAAGTTACGGATTTCGAAGCTGACTTTGCCGCTTTCGACATAATTGTCGCGCAGCGGTACAAAGGCCTGTTCGCCGAATTCCTTGCAGTGCGAGCAGGTGATCGACATATATTCGACCAGCTTTATCGGCGCGTCGGGATTGCCCATGACGATACCACCAGCATCGGTTTTCGATACGGTTTCGGACCATTTCTGTCCGGCAGGAGCCTCGACGGCGTCGACCGAACCGGCAGAGCTTGCTCCGGCTTCGCCTTCACTGGCTTCGCCACAAGCGGTCAGCGCCAGAGCAAAAGCCAAGGGTGCAATATAGTTGAATGTGCGCATATTCTGTTCCTGCTTTTTGAAATGATCGAATGTCTATTGTGGAAGGCTCGCTAATCTGGGTTGCAACGCTTCCCAGCTATGGACTTTTGCAAGCGGCTGGTCGGCAAGCGTGAAGCTCGGCGTTCCGCTCAGCTTGAGCGTTGTCGTGGCATATTCTGTCATCGCCAATATCTTGTCCTGCTCGCCCTTGTCGGACAGGCAGGCATTAATTGCAGCCGGAGTAAAACCGCGTCCTGCCATCAATGTGTCGAGGCCGGCGGTTTTGGCAATTTTCTTCAGCCGCTGCGGAACCGTACCGTCGTTGAGCGTCTTCATCACTTCGGGTGAAGCGGACTGGAATTTCTTCAGCCAGGTCGATTGCTGCAACAGCAGCGCCCGGTGATTTCCGAAAAATTTCGTGCGGCCGCCGCAGCGCGCGAGCATTGCCGCGGTCAGATCGATTGGATTGAGGATCAGGTTGCGGACCTCGAAGCTGACATGGCCCTTTTTGACATAACTGGCGGTCAGGTCACTGTGCGATTCCTTTTCAAAGGCCGCACAATGATTGCACGTATAGCTCATATATTCGGTCAATTTGTGCTTGGCGAGCGGGTTGCCCATTACATGGCCGCTCATGCTCGACTGGGTGACGCGCTGGGTCCAGTCGGTCTGCTGTGCCGAGACCGGCGAGATCATCACGGTCGCTGTTACCAATGCCGAAGCTAGATACGCGCTTCTGTACTTCATGTCCGGTCCTTCTTCTTGTCACCGCCACCGATCTTGCCGATGATCCTGATGCTTTGCTGCGCATCTTTCTTAGGGTCCGCTTCCGCCTTTGCAACTGCCGATGCGAGCGATTCCAGTACCCGGTTCAGCTCGGCGTCGCCAATGTCGCGCAAATTCTCGCCAAGCTGGATTGGCGCGGGCTTGAGCGAAGCGGGCAGGGAGACCCTTTTTTCCTTGTCTTTCTTGGGCGTTACGGCGCCCTGTCTGAATCTAATCTGACTGACCGCGCCATAGCCGAAGAAGCGGTTGACCCGCTCGATAATGTCCGGCGCGATATGTTGCATCATCGTTGCATAGGCACCGCCGACCAGCAGATGCAGCGTGCCGCCCTCTTTTTCACCGCGCGGAAAGCGGATCGATTCGGGCAGCGACACGGCGGCATAGCGTTCGCCGACGATCTCTGCCCAGCGGCTGACCACCGAGCTCTGGATGAAACCATAGCGGCGAAAGGCCGCGCGGCCGATTTCGGGCACAAGGTCGGATATGCTTTTCGCCGGGCCACCGCGCGGACGCTGATATTTCTGATATCTTTTGGCGGTTGGTTTTTTCGCGGCTTTTATTGGCGATTTTTTGGACACAGGCTTACCGTTTTCGACGGTTTTCGCCTTTTCATCGCCAATATTGCCAATTTTCTTCGCCATTATGTCCTTTTATGGCATGGCGCGGCCATGGCCGTCGATAGCTTCTCCGCCAAAGCACGTAAAATTTCTGCCAATATCGGTGCACATTATGTGGATAACGCGCGAAAACTGCCCTGGCGTTCGCCGCCGGGCAGCAATTTGCCCGATCCTTATCATGTCTGGTTGTCGGAAGTCATGCTGCAGCAGACGACGGTCGGTGCGGTCAAAAGCTATTTCGAGAAATTCACCCGGCGCTGGCCGACGGTTCAGGACCTGGCGCGTGCCGATGAAGCGGATGTCATGGCGGCCTGGGCAGGTCTTGGCTATTATGCCCGCGCGCGAAACCTTCGTAAATGTGCGGTGCATGTCACTGAGAAACTGAATGGAATCTTTCCTCAGAAAGAGTCTGAACTTCTCGATCTGCCAGGAGTGGGCGCTTATACGGCAGCGGCGATCGCGGCCATTGCCTTTGATGAACGCGCGGTGGTGGTCGATGCCAATATCGAACGGCTGGTGGCACGGTTGTACGCCATCGATACGCCGCTTCCCAAAGGCAAGGCCGAGATCCGCGCGGCGATGGATGCGATCACGCCGCGCCATGGTGCCGGCGATTTCGCCCAAGCCTGCATGGATATCGGTGCCACGATCTGCACCGCGAAAAACCCGAAATGCGAAATCTGTCCGGTGCAGAAACAATGCGCGGCCTTCAAGGCAGGCGACATGGAACGCTATCCGGTCAAGCCGCCGAAGAAAGCCAAGCCGGTTCGCCGCGCCCGTTTCTTCTGGATCGAGCAGCAGGATAGGATTTTGCTGGCGACCCGTCCGCCGAAAGGCATGCTCGGCGGTATGCGGGCGCTGCCCGATGACGGCTGGGCTGCTGGCAATGACGGTCACGCCACGCCGCCGATGGCCGGGGAATGGCGGGTGCACGACAATATCGTTCAGCACAGTTTCACCCATTTTTCGCTCGAAGTGGATTTGGCAGTTTATCAGGACGAGAAAATCGTTACTAACAAGGATGACAATATCTGGTGGGCGCTGGATGATATAGCGGAGGCGGGATTGCCAACCCTTTATGCCAAGGCCGTGAAATGGAAAATGAAGGAAGAAAAATGACCGCTGACAGACTTGCAACATCTTCGCTTGGACCATCATTTTCCCGGCGCTCCGTGCTCGGCGGCATCGGTGCGGGAGCTTTTCTCGCCGGCATGCCCGGCACTGTCTTTGCCAGGGAAGCGGCAAATAACTTCCCGGGGCTGACCAAGATCATCAACCAATATGTCGCCGAGAAGAAAGTCGCCGGCATGATGGCGATGATCGGCTTTGGCCAGCAAGCGCCGGAAGTCATCGCCGCGGGTTCGCTGAAACTGGGTGGCGACACGCTGGTCGGCACAGATACTTTGTGGCGGATGTATTCGCAGACCAAGCCGGTAACCGGCATGGCGACGATGATGCTGATCGAGGACGGCCTGTTGACACTCGACCAGCCGCTGTCCGACATTTTCCCCGATTTTGCCGATATGCAGGTTTTGACCGAGCCGGAAGGACCGATTGAAAATACCGTGGCGGCGCAGCGCCCGATTACGATTCGTCAGCTGCTGACCCACACAGCCGGGCTGGGCTATACGATCATATCGAAAGGGCCGATTCAGAAAGCCTATCTGGCCGCTGGCCTGACCCCTGGCCGGGTGAGCCGCAGTCCGATCCCCGGTGTGGATTCCGGCGCGCCGACCCCGGACATCATGACATTCATGAAGCGACTGTCAGAACTGCCTTTGGTTTATCAGCCGGGAACGCAGTGGAGCTATTCGCTCGGCCACGATGTGCTGAGTGCGGTGATCGAGAAGGTCTCCGGCAAGCCGCTCGACCAGTTCCTGCAGCAGCGGATGTTCGGACCGCTTGGCATGACCAGCATATTCTATCAGGTTCCCGCCGACCGCGCGGCTGACCTCGCCGACAATTATGCGCCCTTCGCTGGGTCGCTGATCCCGATCGACCCGGGTGCGACCAGCATCTATCTCGACAAGCCGGCCTTCGCTTTTGGCAGCACCGGTCTGGTCGGCACCGCCGGCGATTATGACAAGTTCCTGCAGATGATATTGGGCTTTGGCAAAGTCGGTGATGTGCAGGTGATGAAACCGGAAACGGTCAAGCTCGGCATATCCAACCTGCTGCCCGAAACCGCCAGCACGGCTGGCACATGGGTCGCCAATCATGGCTTTGGCGCGGGCGGACGGTCCGGTCTCGGTACGGATGTCAGCCCGGCCGGTACCTTCGGCTGGGGCGGTGCTGCGGGAACGTCGGCCTTTGTCGACACGATACGCGGACTGCGCGCGGGCGGTTATACCCAGTATATTCCCTCGAACAGCTATCCCTTCCAGTCGGATTTCCCGAAATATGTCTATGCCGACCTCACCGGAGCGGCGCAGGCCGGAGCGGGCAAGACCAGCCCCTGAATGGGGCGGGGGCGGCCTGCGACCGTGAAGATTATTTGGACAAGAAATAATGCCGGGCCAACGAGCCCAGTGCCAAGGCAATAGACCGGGAAAATGAGGAAAAGAATGACTGCCGAGAATATGATGCTGCCCGAATTAAGCCGTCGCTCGATATTGGGAGCAATCGGGGTCAGCGGATTATTGGGTGGTATTCCCGGCTCGGCCATTGCAAAAAATCTGGCGAAACAGCCAGCGGCGTTTCCGACGCTGACCAAAGTGGTCGAAAGCTATGTTGCCGAGAAGAAAGTGGCCGGCATGCTGGCCGCCATCGGTTTCGGTCAGGCCGATCCAGCGATGGTCGCTGCCGGAACATTGTCGCTTGGCGGTGACAGGCCGGTCGGCATGGACAGTCTGTGGCGGTTATATTCGCAGACCAAGCCGATAACCGGCATGGCGGCGATGATGCTGATCGAAGACGGTCTGATTGGCCTCGACCAGCCGGTATATGAAATTCTGCCTGAATTCAGGGATATGCAGGTGCTGGTCGATCCGGAAGGCGCGCTGGACCATGTGGTCGCTGCGAAAAGTCCGATCACCATTCGCCATTTGCAGACCCATACAGCCGGTCTCGGCTATGACATCGTCTCCAAAGGGCCGATCCGCGACGCCTATGTCGCCGCCGGTGTGTCGCCGGGCCGGATCAGCCGCGAGCCGATCCCGGGCGTTGAACCCATTGCGCCGACGCCGGACCTCAAAACCTTTATTACGCGGCTGGCGGCTTTGCCCCTGGTTTATCAGCCGGGGACGAAATGGAGCTATTCACCCAGCCATGACGTGCTGAGTGCGGTGATCGAGAAAGTGACCGGCAAGCCGCTGGATATATTCCTGCAGGAACGGATGTTCGGGCCGCTGGGCATGAACAATATATTCTATCAGGTGCCGGCGGACCGGGCGGTTGATCTGGCGGATAATTATGCGCCGATTGGCGGGTCCTTAATTGCGATCGATCCGGGTGCTACCAGTGTGTTTCTAGACAAGCCCTCCTTTGCCTTTGGCAGCAGCGGGCTGGTGGGCAGTGCTGCGGATTATGACATATTCCTGAAAATGCTGCTCGGCTTTGGCCAGGTCGGCGATGTGCGGGTGATGAAAGAGGAAACGGCAAAGCTCGGCATGTCGAATCTGTTGCCCGAAGGCGCGAGCACAAAGGGTAGCTGGGTTGACGGCGAGGGCTTCGGTGCCGGCGGTCGGTCGGGGCTGGGCACGGACTCGAGCCCGAAAGGCACATTCGGCTGGGGCGGCACTGCGGGCACTTTCGCCTTCGTCGACACAGAGCGCGGGTTCCGGGCGGGCGGATATACACAATATACGCCGGCCGGCGCCTATCCCTTCCAGCGCGAATTTCCATCCTATGTATATGCCGATCTGAAGGGCACGACGCCCGCGATCGCCGAAGCTGAAAAAGGTAGAACAAGCCAATGAATTTTGATCCGAACGAGACCGCCGGTCCCAGCACGATTGTGCCAACCTTTGCCGGCGGAACGCTGGATCGCGCCGATCAGGTGCGGGTCAATCCGGACAAATTGCGCGCTGCGATGATGAACCCGCGGGCGAAGCTGCTCAAGCTGGATGGACTTAACCCGGTTTTCGACGATTTTGGCGATCTCGCCTGGGGCGCAGCCTATGAAGCATCGCCGGACAATGACCTGCTGCTGCTCGGCATCGAAGGCGATACGTCCTTTTTCGCCGAGCTGAACGGGGCAGGGGATGCCGGTCCCGCCGCCAATCGCGCGCTCTGGCAGACGTTGGGAAGCTTACCCGCTGATCAGGCTGCAATATACGCCACAGCGCGGAGTCTGGTCGACTGGCACGCACGGCATCAGTTTTGCGCGCAATGCGGCAAGCCGACCGAGTCGCGCAAAGGTGGCTGGGCGCGAGTCTGCGACCGCGAGAAGGACGGTTGCGGAGCGGAACATTTTCCGCGCACCGATCCGGTGGCGATCATGCTTTCGGAATGCGAAGGCAAGGTTTTGCTTGGTCGTCAGCCGCGCTTCCCGCCGAAAAGCTTTTCCGCACTGGCCGGTTTTCTGGAACCCGGCGAAAGTATCGAAGGCTGCGTCAAGCGCGAGCTTTTCGAAGAGGCCGGGATCAATGTCCGGGACGTGCGCTATGTCGCCAGCCAGCCATGGCCGTTTCCGTCATCGCTGATGATCGCCTGCACCAGTGTCACCGATGATCCGAC
>JBALUX010000129.1:0-8512 GCA_036963725.1 Parasphingorhabdus sp.
GCCTGAACGGCGAGCAATTTGGCGCGGCGGTAGAAGAGGTGGCAGTCCACCTCCCAGGTGAAGCCCATGCCGCCGTGGGTCTGGATATTTTCCTTGGACGCAAACCAGAAGGCTTCCGATGCAGCGACGCGCGCTGCGGCTGCTGCTTCTGGCAGTTCCGCTGCATCGCTCGATAACGCCCATGCGCCGTAATAAGCGTTGGAGCGGGCGACTTCGTTTTTCACATACATGTCGGCCAGCTTGTGCTTGATCGCCTGATTGCCGCCGATGGCGCGGCCGAAAGCGACCCGTTCCTTGGCATAGGCATTGGCCATTTCGAGACAGCGGGACGCGCCGCCCAATTGTTCAAAGGCGATCAGCACCGCTGCCCGGTCGTTGATCTGGTCGAGCAGCGCCATGCCATTGCCGGCTTCGCCGAGAAGCTCGGCTTCTGCGCCGTCAAAGCTGATCGTCGCATGGCTGCGGGTGGGTTCGAGCGTCTTGATCGGTGTCCGCGATACGCCGCTCTGGTTGAGATCGACAATGACGAGGCTCTCGCCGCTGCCGTCTTTGACCAGCACAATCGCGTGGGTTGCGATATCGCCATCGGTGACAGGGATCTTCTTGCCCGTGATGCTGCCGTCTTTCAGCCGGGTAGCAATATTGCCGGCCTTGATCTCGCCCGGCCCTTCGCTGACCGCGATGCAGCCGATCAGGCTGCCGTCGGCCACCTTCGGCAGCAGTGCCAGTTTCTGCTCTTCGCTGCCCGCCAGTTTCAACGCTTCGGCAAAGAAAAAGGCCGATGACCCGAACGGTACGGGAGCCAGGACGCGGCCCAGTTCCTCTGCAATCACGCACAGTTCCAGCATGCCGAGACCAAGCCCGCCATATTCTTCGGGAATGGCGGCGCCGAGCCAGCCCATTTCGACAATCTGTTTCCAGACGCCTTCATTGTGGCTCATGTCTTCGTCATCAAGCACGGCGCGGACATGCGCGCTGGTGCACTGCGCTTCCAGAAATTTGCGCGCTTCGTCTCGAAGAAACTTCTGATCGTCGGAAAAATCAAAATTCATAGTTCAGGCCTCATCCCGTTGTTCATATTATTATGTCAGTCGTCGTTGGCGGGCATGTTGAGCGCGCCGCGTATTTCGTCATTGTCCGCGCCGAGTGTCGGCGGATCGGCATAGATATTGGCCGGGCTGGCGGAATAGTGCACCGGATGTTTGATCGTCCTATATTTGCCGATTTTCTCGCCTTCGCGTTCCTGCCAGAAACCGACCTGCTGGAGATGCGGATCGGTCAGAACGTCCTCCATCTTGTTATAGCGCATGGCCGGAATATTATGCTCGTCGAGCAGCGGCAGCCATTCCTCGGTGGTCTTGGTGGCGGCGATTTCCTCGATCAGGGCATAGAGCGCGGTGATATTCTTGGTCCGTTGGGAATAATCGGAAAAGCGGGGCTCGTCGAAGACGCCCGGCTTGCCGCCCAGCTCGAAGAACTTCCGCCACTGCGCGTCATTATAGGGCACCAGACCAATATAGCCGTCCTTGGTCGGATAAGGCTTGCGATTTTCGTTGATCGAGCGGGTGTAGGCCAGCTTGCCATTGCCCGGAATGAAGGTCTCGCCCCAGAGATTCTCGACCATGTTGAACCAGGTGAAGGCTTCGAACATCGGCACCTGGACAAATTGGCCTTCGCCGGTTTTTTCCTTGTGGTACATTGCCGCGAGCGTGGCGTTGACCGCGAACAGGCCGATGGTCTTGTCGGCTACCAGCGACGGCATATAGAGCGGCCGCCCGCTGTCGCCGCGCATTTCGAACAGGCTGGCAAAGCCGGACGCGCACTGGATCAGGTCGTCATAGGCCTGCCGTTTCTCATATTCGCCGCCCTGGCCGAACCCTGCGCAATGGACATAGACGATGCCGGGGTTGATCGCCTTGACGCTTTCATAGTCGAGGCCCAGCCGTTCCATGCCGGCCAGCCGGACATTGTGGAAAAACACGTCGGCATGTTTCAGCAGTTCGAGGATGACGGCCTTGTCGTCGTCATTCTTGCCGTTGAGGGTCACCGATTTCTTGTTGCGGTTGAGCGCGGTGAAGATCGGCCCGAGGTCGCCGGTCGGATTGTCGCCGGCGTGGCGCATCATGTCGCCGCCGAACTTGCCATCGCCATTTTCGATCTTGATAACGTCTGCGCCCATGTCAGCGAAATTGAGAGTGGCGAAGGGGCCGAGGACCACGGTAGACATGTCGACGATTTTCAAACCCTTCAAGGGTCCTGTTGGTTCCGTGTCCCATTTCAGCTCTGGCCATCCGCTCATTCACTAGTCCTCAAATTATTAGGTGCATTGATTACCCCGTCTGTTATCATGTTTAATCGATTGATGAACTGTTTATTTTGAGGGAATTACCATTGGCTTTGGCAGACAAGAAGGCGCCGGTCCTGATCGGCGTTGGCGAAACAAGTGGGCGGAAACTGAAAGAATCGCAGGGGCTTGAATGGCCTTCTACTGTCGACCTTGCGTCAGCAGCGGTCAGGGAAGCGCTGGCCGATAGCGGCGCTGGCGAAAAACTGGCGGCGTCGATTGACTGTCTGCTCTCGATTCGCCTGTTCCATGATAGCGGTCTGCCGCATGACTTCGGCTCGCCAGAGAATCACCCGGAAGCGGTGGCCACGGCCTCCGGTCTCGATCCCGCGCATTTGCTCTATGGCGATGTCGGCGGCCAGAGCCCGCAGAAGCATCTCAACAAGCTCGCCTGCCAGGTCCATGACGGCGAATATAAGGCTGTGGTCCTGTCCAGCGCCGAGAATATGGGCACCGTCAAACGGGCGCGGCGCAGCGGTCATGAGCTGGACTGGAACCAGCCGGCGACCCGCGACATGACCGACCTGATCACGACCGAAGACAAGATGCTGACTGCCTATGAATGGCGGCAGGGCATTATCAACATGCCGATGGCTTACGGGATTGTCGAAAACGCCCGGCGCGCGCGGCTCGGCATGGACCGCGACAGCTATGCGCAGAGCATGGCCGAACTGTGGGAGGCCTTTGCTAGCGTATCGCTGACGCGCGAGCATGCACAATTTGCCCGGGAATGGACGGCAGAAGAATTGCTGGCTGATGATCATGGCAATTACCGGCTCAACGATCCCTATCGTCGCTGGATGGTCGCGCAGGATGCTGTCGAGCTGGGCGCGGCGGTGATCCTGACCACGGCTGGCCATGCGGAAGAGCTCGGCATTGCTGCAGACAAGATGATCTATCTGCACAGCGGCTCCGACGCGAGCGTGCCGTTGATGAGCCTGCAGGACGACCTGTCGGTTTCGCCGGCGATGCAGGTCGCTTTCCCCAAGGCGCTGGAACTGGCGGAAGTGGAAGCCGCGGATCTCGGCCCGATCGATATTTACAGCTGTTTCCCGGTGGCGGTGTCGCTGGCGATGGACGCACTCGGTTCGCCGGACCGCTCGCTGGCTTCCTATACGCTGACCGGGGGCCTTAGCTTCTTCGGCGGGCCGGGCAACAGTTACAGCGCCCACGGCATGGTCGCATTGATCCAAGCATTGCGCAAGGATGGCAGCAAGCCGGGCATGATCTCTGCCAATGGCGGGGTGATCAACAAGGAATCGGTCGGCATTTATGCGGCGCAACCCGTCTCTGGCGGCTGGTCACCGGACCGGATAGCCGCGCCGGTGCGGATTCCGAAACCCGACCATGTCAAAGCGGACCATTTCTTCAACGGCAAGGCCGTGATCAAAAGCTATGCCATGCCTTATGGCAAGGCCAGCCGCGGCGCCGCAAGTGTCTGGCTGGAGGACGAGCAGGGCTTGCCTGCCATCGGAATCCTGCCCGATGCACCGGAAGATACGGACCTGATCGGGCTGGCGGTGGATGTTGTCACTGCTGATGATCGCAATATCGCGAAACTCAGCGGATAGTCTGCATGTCGAGCAATTCGATTTCCGGCGTTAGATAACAGTCGCGGCCGCTCTGCGCGCGCCGCCTCGGCAATCGAGGAAGTGGTCGAATTCTACCGGATGGCCGGAGAGGTCGACTATATGCTCAAACTGCTGGTCCGCGATGTTGCCGACTATGACCGGGTGTACAAGAAGCTGATCAAGGCGGTGCCGCTGCCCGATGTGTCGGCGAGCTTTTCGATGGAGCGGATCAAATATGAGACGGCGGTGCCGGTTTGAGGGTGCTTCGCGTGAAGGGCAGGGTAAAGCCGCCGCAAGGCTGATATTTTAATGGTGGAAGCTCATGGTCGCGGCGGCAGCGTATCTTCTGCAGGTTCCTCATGTGGACCTGTAATACGGAATTTCTCAATTGCGTCCCAAGCTCTCGGCGCAATGGCAACCTTGAAAGGATTGCTAAGCATCCACCGAAAGCGATCCGATTTTCGTGCTTCTGCGGAAATACGCAAAAGCAATTCTGGGGACGGATCGTAAAGCAGGTCTTCCAGTAGGCCGCATCCCATAAAACCAAGGAAACTAGCATCGTCTGACCGCGAGGCAGCCAGGATCACATATGCTAGCGCCTTGTCCGGATCGCGCTGGAAAGACCACATTAGCTCATCGAATTCACTGAACAGATCATCGGGCCATTCCATTCCGCGGGCAAAATCATCGATGTAGGCATCGATTACCCGACACATTTCTGCAGCATCGGGCCGAGCGAGCGCTCTTCCCAGTTCGTCTTTATATCCTTTGCTGCTCATTATAGAGTTCTGTACTCAATACCGTTTCAGATTTGTAAACGACGATCTGGCGCAGTGATGGCCCAATGTCTTTGGAGTTCAATGGCAGTCCCACGAATAGATTATGTTATCAAATTTACGGGCAAGCAAATCTTCCCGCTTGATCATGAACATGGCTTCGCCGACATCACCCCACATGACATGGTCATCGCTGCCCATCTGGAACAATACCCTGTCATAATCCGGATATTCTTCAGCCGATCTGATATCATCCTGGGTGAAGCGGGGATAACCGCCAACATAATCTTCTGATCGTGCATCACCATCAAAAATTTGTTCTATAATCTGGTCTTCGTTGGGCCGGTGCGCGAACTCCTCCAGTTTTTCAAAAATTGTCCAATTGTTCCAGTGCGGACGCATAGTGCCGCGCTTGAATGTGATTGTGCGCCCTTCCATCCAAACATCCTTTGATTGAAAGGCGGAATAAGCCTTAGGGGCATTTGGCGGATTGATAATCAATGACGCTTTTTCCGGCGCCTCATGCCAGATGATCTTTTTTCCGTTGGCGAGATAATCATCGTAATCCAGTCCGAAAGAATCCCCGTCATCGACAAAAATTTGTAGCAAGCCGGTTTCCGGATAATCCGGTAATTTTGGCATCTCCGAAAAATTGATTTGGGTGAGGAAAATCATTGGTTTGCCGTTTTTGCTGATCGGCCAATGTGCATCCGGCAAAAATGCTGCAGGTCCGCCAATGCGCGATCCATGCGCATCGACTGGCGGTGTGTCACCGATTGTCATCGCGGCATAGGGTAAGGCGCGATCATCCAGCCAAGCTTCCAGCTCGCTGACTTCCTGTTGACTAATCGGTATTGCTTTGGAAGGGTCATCGGCAATTAATTTTGCCCGCAACTTCCTGTTATGAATTGTTTCTAAAGTGTATCCACAAATGGCCAACAGAATTATAGCAGTCCAGAAAAAGTGCCAGCCATAGTAAGAAAGTTGCAACACTTCTACAGTTCTTAACAAATAGACTAACTGCTCCAGAGCACTGCGAAAAACGGACCATCCTATTGCAGCAAGTGGTTCTATAAACAAAGATGCAAAAAGCAAAAATATTAAGGTATAGCAGAGGTATGCCCAGCTTTTTAGAGACAGTTTAAACATGGGCTTTTGTAGGTCCTGAATCTACGATTTCGGTGACAGTACACTCTATTCCGGGTACCAGTGTCAAGTCGTGAACTATTACCGTAATTTGAAGTTCTGATCTTTAACGGTTTTCTGTCAACCCCCTCAAACCGCCACAACTTCCTGACGGATTGCGCCGAATATCGAGTGACCGTCCGCATCCAGCATCTGGATTTTCACGGTGTGACCAGCGCTCATGAACGGCGTCTTGGCTTTGCCGTCGTTGATCGTCTCGATCATCCGGATTTCGGCGATACAGCTGTAACCGAGGCCGCCTTCTGACACCGGCTTGCCGGGATCGCCGTCGGGGCCCTGGTTGGAGACGGTGCCGGAGCCGATGATCGTGCCGGCTGACAGGGGCCGGGTCTTGGCGGCGTGGGCGACCAGATCGGCTAGGCTGAATGTGGCGTCCTTGCCGGCATTGGCGCGACCAAAGGGCTCGCGGTTATAGTCGACCTGCAGCGGCAGATGGATGACCGAACCTTTCCACGCGTCGCCGAGCTCGTCGGGGGTGACGCAGACCGGGGAAAAGGCGGAGGGCGGTTTTGACTGGAAGAAGCCGAAGCCCTTGGCCAGTTCGCCGGGGATCAGGCCGCGCAAGGACACGTCGTTGCACAGCATGACCAGCTTGATATGGTCAGCGGCGTCTTCGGCGCTGACGCCCGGTGGCACATCATCGGTGATGACGGCGACTTCGCCTTCCATGTCGCAGCCCCATTTGGGATCGCCGAGCGGAATATCGTCGCGCGGGCCTAGGAATGCGTCCGAGCCGCCCTGATACATCAGGGGATCGGAATAGAAACTCTCCGGCACTTCGGCGCCGCGGGCTTTGCGGACCAGTTCGACATGATTGATATAGGCGCTGCCGTCGGCCCATTGATAGGCGCGGGGCAGGGGGGATTCGGCGAGCCGCTCGTGAAAGCGTTCGCAGGGCACGGTTTCATGTTCGACATCGCGGTAGAGCGCTTCCAGCTTCGGCGCGCATTGTTCCCAGTCGTCGAGCGCCGCCTGCAGGGTCGGGGCAATATTGCTCGCTTCGCAGCAGCGGGTGAGGTCCTTGGAGACCACAACAAGGCGGCCGTCGCGGGTGTCATTTTTCAGGGTAGCGAGTTTCATGTGCGTTCCTCGGTCTGTCTGCCGTTCGTCTCAAGCCCTTCGTCAAGTTCAGGATTCGAGAGACCGGTGCGTGTGGGCTCAGTGTCTCGACTACGCTCGACACGAACGGTAATAAAGGAGCTTATGCGGCGCAAGGCAAGCTAATGCTCGTCGCGCGCTTTTTCGTGCAGCCAGGCGGCATGTTGCGGCGCTTTCTTGGTGCGGCTCCATTCCTCGAGCATCGCAGGAGCGACGCGGCGCAATTCGGTCATTTCCTCTTCGGTGCCGATATCGCAGGCCAGTTCCAGCCGGTGGCCATTGGGATCGAAGAAATAGATCGACTTGAAAATGCCGTGATGGGTCGGGCCGAGCACCTCAAGCCCTTCGGCCTCTGCATTGGCCTTGGCCGCCATCAGGTCGTCGAGCGAATTCACCTTGAAGGCGATATGCTGCACCCAGGCCGGGGTATTCTGGTCCCGGTCCATGTCCGGCTGCTCGGGCAGCTCGAAAAAGGCGAGGACATTGCCGCCGCCGGCATCGAGGAAAATATGCATATAGGGATCATGCTCGCCGGTCGAGGGCACTTCGTTTTCGGCAAAGGCGAGCTGGAAATCCATGCCCATCACCCGCTGGTAGAAATCGACCGTCTCTTTCGCGTCCTTGCAGCGATAGGCGACATGGTGGATACCATCGATCTTTGGTGCAGCCATTATACCGGCTCCTCTACATTCAGCACCCCGCGCGCAACCTGATCGCGTTCGATGCTTTCGAACAGGGCCTTGAAATTGCCCTCGCCGAAACCGTCATCGCCCTTTCTCTGAATGAATTCAAAGAAAACCGGTCCGACTTGCGCTTCGGCGAAAATCTGCAGCAGCAAGCGCGGTTCGCCGCCTTCCGTTGTTCCATCAAGCAATATGCCGCGGGTCTGCAGCGCATTCACGTCTTCGCCATGGCCGGGCAGGCGGCCGTCGAGCATTTCGTAATAGGTGTTCGGCGGCGCGGTCATGAAGGGGACGCCGAGTGTCTTGAGCCGGTCCCAGCAGGCAATGAGGTCGTCACAGATTAATGCGATATGCTGGATGCCTTCGCCGTTGAATTCGCGCAGGAATTCCTCGATCTGGCCCTTGCCGCCTTCGCCTTCTTCGTTGAGCGGGATTTTAATTTTGCCATCGGGAGCGGTGAGCGCCTTCGAGGTCAGGCCGGTATATTCGCCCTTGATGTCGAAGAAACGGATCTCGCGGAAATTGAACAATGTCTCGTAATAATCCGCCCAATATTTCATCCGGCCGCCGTAGACATTATGGGTCAGGTGATCGATCGTGTGGAAGCCGGCTCCGACCGGATTGCGGTCCACGCCCGGCAGATATTCGAAATCAATATCATAGATCGACAGATTCTCGCCGCGCTCGCCGCCGTCATAGCGGTCGACCAGATAGAGAATCGCCCCGCCGATGCCGCGGATCGCCGGGATATGCAATTCCATCGGTCCGGTTTGCACGTTCACTGGCTCGGCACCTTTTTCGAGCAGCCAGGCATAGGCCTTGCGCGCGTCCTTG
>JBALUX010000130.1:0-8484 GCA_036963725.1 Parasphingorhabdus sp.
GCATGTTCGAACATGTCGGCACGCCGCAGTTCCGGACGTTCTTCCGCTGTTGCGCCAATCTGATGACCGACGACGGCGTGATGCTGCTGCACACGATAGGGCGGATGGGCGGTCCGGGGACGACCGACGCCTTCACCCGCAAATATATCTTCCCGGGCGGCTATATACCTGCATTGAGCGAAACATTGGAAGCCAGCGAGCCCTATCGTCTGATCGCGACCGATGTCGAAAATTTGCGGCTGCATTACGCCTTCACATTGCGCGAATGGTACAAGCGGACGGTGGAAAACCGGGAAAAGATCATCGCCCTCTATGATGAACGCTTTTACCGGATGTGGATATTCTATCTGGCCGGCGCGACGGCTGCGTTTGAAAATGGCGGCATGTGCAATTATCAGATCCAGTTCAGCCGCGCCCGCCGGACTTTGCCGCTGACGCGGAACTATATCGGAGAAACCGAGAAGAATTTGACGGCTTGACGGAGCTTCCTGCTATTCGGGATAGCGCTGGTTCATCAAATCCCAGTTGTTGCGGATAAGCTGCTCCAGCACCGACAGGTCGACCTGTTCGAGGCGGTTGATATAGAGGCAGGACTTGCCGACACTATGCTTGCCAAGCAGGCCCAATAGCCGGTCCTGCTCGGCTTGCGCTTCAGGCGTGCAATAGGCGCCCATCAAATATAGGCTGAGCTTCGCCTTGCGTGGGGAAAATCCGATCCGCAGCGACGTTCCTTCCCGTCCGCTGTCATATTTATAGTTATAGCTTCCGAAGCCGATGATGCTCGGTCCCCACATTCTGGGTTCTTCGCCGGTGATGCGCTGGAACATAGCGACCAGAGCTCGGGCCTCGTCCCTTCGCCGTTCGGGTTCGGCTTTGGCAATAAAGGCATCAACCTCTGCGTCGGTTTGTCGGGTCTTGTTCGTCGCTTTCGCCATATCTCTCTCCGCCTTTGGTCCATATATCATATTGCGCCGAAAATTGGAGCCTGTTAGGCGGCCAAGCTCAACTGGGCTTCATAGTTTGAAAGACGATAAAATGAGCGATTCCGTTAAGCGTGTGGTTTTGGCCTTTTCCGGCGGCCTCGATACCAGCGTCATTCTGAAATGGTTGCAGCAGGAATATCAGTGCGAAGTGGTGACTTTCACCGCCGATTTGGGGCAGGGCGAAGAACTGGGCCCTGCGCGCCGTGTGGCCGAAACGCTCGGTGTAAAACCGGAGCATATTTTTATCGACGATCTACGCGAAGAATTCGTCAAGGATTTCGTCTTTCCGATGATGCGCGCCAACGCGCTGTACGAGGGCCTGTATCTGCTCGGCACCTCGATCGCCCGGCCGCTGATTTCCAAGCGCCAGATTGAAATTGCCAAGCTGACCGGGGCCGATGCAGTGGCCCATGGCGCGACCGGCAAGGGCAATGACCAGATCCGCTTCGAACTCGGCTATTATGGCCTTGATCCGGACGTGAAAGTAATCGCTCCGTGGCGAGAATGGGATCTCACCAGCCGGACCCGGCTGATCGAATTTGCCGAGAAACACCAGATTCCGATTCCCAAGGACAAGCGTGGAGAATCGCCATTTTCCTGCGACGCCAATATGCTGCACACCTCCTCTGAGGGCAAAGTGCTGGAAGATCCGTGGGAAGAAGTGCCGGATTATGTCTACTCGCGGACCAACAATCCCGAGGATGCGCCGGACAAGCCGGAATATATCACGATCGATTTCGAGCGCGGCGACGGTGTCGCGATCAATGGCGAGGGCATGAGCCCCGCGACTTTGCTCGAGAAGCTCAACGATTATGGCCGCGAACACGGCATCGGGCGGCTCGATCTGGTCGAGAACCGCTATATCGGCATGAAATCGCGCGGCATGTATGAAACGCCCGGCGGAACCATCTATCATGCCGCCCATCGCGGCATCGAGCAGCTGACGCTGGATCGCGGCGCGGCTCATCTGAAGGATGAGCTGGCACCGCGCTATGCCGAACTGGTCTATAACGGCTTCTGGTTCTCGCCGGAGCGCGAGATGCTGCAGGCAGCGATTGATCACAGTCAGGCGCGGGTCAACGGCACAGTACGGCTGAAGCTTTACAAGGGATCGGTCGATGTGGTCGGGCGGAAATCCAAGGATAGCCTTTACAGCGAAAAAGTCGTCACCTTTGAAGATGACGCCGGAGCATATGACCAGAAGGACGCAGAAGGCTTCATCAAGCTCAATGCGCTTCGGTTGAAATTGCTGGGCAAGCGCAATGGCTAGGATTTGCAGTGCTCCGCGCTCGTCGCGGAGTTGCCGGGTTGTCGAGGCAGAATGTCTCCACAGCTTCGCAGCATATACTGTGATTATATCATGTTGATGCCGCTTCTCATCCTCGTTGCTGGTTTTGTCATATTGATTGTTGGCGGCGAGCTACTGGTTCGCGGGGCCGTCCGGTTGGCGGAGCGGGCAGGGATGTCCGAGCTTCTGATCGGTTTGACCATCGTCGGTTTCGGCACGTCGGCGCCTGAGCTGGTGGCCAGCGTCGAAGCTGCGCGCGCCGGGTCGCCTGGCATCGCCTGGGGCAATATTGTCGGTTCCAATCTCGCGAACAGCTTGCTGATCCTCGGTACAGCCTCTTTGATTCTACCGATGGTGGTGCCCAGAGGGCCGTTGTGGCGCGATGGCGGGCTGGCGTTGATCATGACGGTTGTTCTTTGGCTGGTTGCGAGCACGACCGGCATGACGATTGCCGTCGGTGTTGCCTTTCTGGTCTTGCTGACTGGCTATCTCGGCTATGCCTATTGGGCGGAGCGGACACAGCCGGCCGGCGCCAGTGCTTTGCATGAAAAAGCCGAAGCCCTCGAACTCTCGGACACGCATTTGCACGACGTGCAACCGCTCTGGCGAGCCATCTTGGTATTGCTTGTCGGGATTGTCCTGATCGTGCTCGGCGGTCGATGGCTGGTCGAAGGTGCGGTTGATCTCGCGCGCCTAGTCGGCATGAGCGAGGCCGTGATCGGTTTGACGGTTATCGCAATTGGCACGTCTCTGCCGGAGCTCGTGACCTCGGTGGTCGCTGCCTATAAAGGCGCGAGCGCGGTCGCACTGGGCAATGTGCTGGGCTCCAATATCTTCAACATTCTATTGATCGGCGGCGTCACCGCTGTGATTGCGCCCGGTACGATCCCCGGAGAGATCAGCAATTTCGGACTACCGGTGCTGATCGCGGCCTCGGTATTGCTGCTTATATTCGCGGCAACCGGGCGGAAGATAACGCGCTGGGAAGGCGGGATATTGCTCGCTGTCTATCTGGTGATGCTCGTTTATAATATTGTCGCGGTTTGAATCAGGCGTTGCAATCCGGAGAATCTGTCCCTAGATAGCAGTCATCCCGACATTGTGAGATTTTGAGGGGCTGGCGCTAAGGGGCCGGTAGCGAATTCGCATTGTATGTAGACATGAAGGACTTGGATTGACCGATATAGCCGCCCTGACAGATTTGATTAAGCCGGAAGCAGATGCTTTGGGTTTTGATCTTGTGCGGGTGCAGTTTGTATCGGGAGCGGACGAGCCCACTCTACAGATCATGGCCGAACGTCCGGAAACCGGACAGCTGGGTATTGATGACTGCGCCGCCTTGTCTCGCCGGATTTCGGCAAAATTCGACGCTCTGGAAGAAGAGGGTCGCGACCCGATTGACTATGCCTATCGGCTGGAAATCAGCTCGCCGGGTATTGACCGGCCGCTAACCCGCGCAAAAGATTTTGAGAACTGGTCCGGACAGGAAGCGCGGATCAACCTGGTCGAGGCAATCGCCGGCAAGAAACAGCTCCGCGGCCTGCTCGAAGGTATTGAAGGCGATATAATAAAGATTGACGATCGTGAGACGGGAAGTCAGGAGACGCCCCTTACGAATGTCCATAGTGCAAAATTGATTCTGACCGACGCCCTGATCGCTGCAACCGTACCGGTTTCAACGGAAGGTGCGGACGAAATAGAAGAACAGACTTTAGAAGAACAGGAAGACTAATCATGGGCAGTGCTATTTCAGCCAATAAAGCCGAGTTGCTTGCTATCGCGACCGCCGTTGCGACGGAAAAAATGATCGACAAGACGATCGTGATCGAGGCGCTGGAGGAAGCCATCCAGAAAGCTGCCCGCGCTCGCTATGGCGCAGAGAATGACATCCGCGCGAAGTTCGACGTCAAAACCGGCGACTTGCGTTTGTGGCGGGTTGTCGAAGTGGTCGAGGAAGTCGAAGACTATTTCAAGCAGGTCGATATCAAGCAGGCTGAAAAGCTGGAGCCCGGCTCCAAGGTTGGCGACTTCATCGTCGATCCGCTGCCGGAAGTCGATCTCGGCCGTATTGATGCGCAGTCGGCCAAGCAGGTAATCTTCCAGAAAGTCCGTGATGCTGAGCGCGAGCGGCAATATGAAGAATTCAAGGAGCGCGGCGGCGAGATCATCACCGGTGTAGTGAAATCGGTCGAGTTCGGCCATGTGGTCGTTGATCTTGGCCGCGCAGAAGGCGTCATTCGCCGCGACCAGCAAATTCCACGCGAAGCCGCCCGGGTTGGCGATCGCGTTCGCTCGCTGATCCTCGATGTCCGCCGCGAAAACCGCGGACCGCAGATTTTCCTTTCCCGCGCTCATCCCGATTTCATGCGGCATCTGTTCGCACAGGAAGTGCCGGAAATTTACGATGGCATTATCGAAATCAAGGCTGCTGCCCGCGATCCTGGCTCTCGCGCCAAGATCGGTGTGATCAGCCACGATAGCTCGATTGATCCGGTCGGCGCCTGCGTCGGCATGAAGGGTAGTCGTGTACAGGCTGTTGTGCAGGAAATGCAGGGCGAGAAAATTGACATCATTCCCTGGTCTGAAGATATCGCGACATTCGTCGTCAATGCCTTGCAGCCAGCGACGGTCAGCCGCGTTGTTATCGACGAGGAAGAAGGCCGCATCGAAGTCGTCGTTCCCGATGACCAGCTCAGCCTTGCCATTGGTCGTCGTGGCCAGAATGTCCGCTTGGCTTCGCAGCTTACCGGTCTTGCCATCGACATCATGACCGAAGCGGATTCGAGCGAAAAACGCCAGGCTGAATTTGCTGCCCGCACCGAGATGTTCCAGGAAGACCTGGACGTTGACGAAACATTGTCGCAGCTGCTGGTGGCCGAAGGCTTTAGCGAGCTGGAAGAAGTTGCCTATGTTGCGCCGGAAGAAATTTCCAACATCGAAGGCTTTGACGAAGAGCTGGCAGCCGAACTGCAGAACCGTGCCCTCGAGGCGCTGGAACGGCGCGAAGCGGCTGCGCGTGAAAAGCGCACCGAACTGGGCGTCGAGGACGCTATCGCTGAATTGCCTCATCTGACCGAAGCCATGCTGGTGACGCTGGGTGAAGCAGGCCTCAAAACGCTCGACGATGTTGCCGATCTCGCGACCGACGAACTTGTTCTGAAACGGAAATCGGAGCCGCGCCGTCGCAATGACAACCGCAAGCCCGAGCCCGATGGTGTCTTGGCCAAATATGGCCTGACCGAAGAGCAGGGCAACGAGATCATCATGGCCGCGCGTGCGCACTGGTTCGAAGATGAAGACGAGCCAGCAGCTGCTGTCGAAGAAACCGGGGAGGACGCAGATGCGGAATCTCCCCAATGAGACGCGGTCTAAACCTCTAGATCAAGCGCCATATCGTAAATGCATTTTGACTGGGGATAGTCTTCCCCAGGAGGAACTGATGCGTCTTGCGATGGGCCCCGATGGGCAAATTGCACCGGATGTGCGCGCGAAAGCGCCGGGTCGCGGTGCATGGATTGGCGTTGATCGTGCCGCGCTGGAAGCGGCGCAGGCAAAAGGGCAGCTGAAAGGCGCGCTGGCAAGGGCGTTTAAAACCGGCCAGCTCGAAATTCCCGACAATCTTCCCGCGCAGCTTGAAACAGCGCTCGAACGCTCCACATTGGACCGGTTGGGTCTGGAAGCGCGGGGCGGGACGTTGCTGACCGGTTCCGAAAAGATCGAAACAGCCGCACGCCAGGGGGATCTCAATATGCTGCTCCATTCGTCCGATGCCGGGCGCGATGGCTGCGCCAAATTGGACCAGGCCTGGCGGGTTGGCAGCGACCGGGAAGGCGAAAATATTCGCGGTCTGATATTGCCGGTGGACCGGCAGGGGCTTTCTGTGGCATTGGGCCGCCAGAATGTGGTGCATATCGGCATAACCGACAAGCGCGCAGCGGGGCGGATTTCGCACAGCCTGAAGAGATGGCTACACTTTATCGGTTCTGATAAAGTGGATGATGATGCCGAAAAGAAAGTTGCGTGATCCGGTCGAGAAAAGCTGGATAAGATATTGCAGTAATTACTATTTTAAGGATTAAGTCTGTTCGATGAGTGAAGATACAAAAGATACGCCAAAACCTGCACGCAAACCCCTCGGGTTGAAGCGTTCGGTTGAACCCGGCGAAGTCAAACAGACGTTCAGCCACGGACGCACCAACAAGGTTGTGGTCGAAGTCAAACGCAAGAAGCTGGTCGGCAAGCCTGGCGCCGTTGAAGCGGTAAAGGAAGTCGTCAAGGAAACGCCTGCGCCCGCTCCGGTAGCGGCTCCGGCGCCAAAACCTGCTCCGAAAAAACAGCCGGCTGCGCCCAAGGCGAATGACGGGCTGACTCGCCAGGAACTGCAGGCGAAACTGCTGCGTGAGGCAGAAGAAGCACGTTTGGACGCGATGCAGGAAGCTCGCAAACGCGATACGCGCGAAAAGAAAGAGCAGACCGCAGAAGAGAAGAAGCGGGCTGAAGACAAGCGCAAGGCCGAAGAAGAGCAGGCGCGCAAGGCGCAGGAAGAAATCGCTGCTGCTGAAAAAGCCGCTGCCGAAGCTCCGGCTGAATCTGCTGCTGCCGCTGAAACGCCCGCGTCGGAAGCAACCACTGCGGCAACACCTGCCGCTACGGGCACTGCGCGGCCACCAGCACGCAAATTTACACCGGTAGAAGCGCCGAAACGGCCGAAGCCGGAAAAGGAAAAGCAGAAAGCCGGACGCGACGACCGCAACGATCGTCGTCAATCGGGCAAGCTTACTGTCAACCGCGCCTTGCGCGGCGAGGACGGGGCTGCGCGGGCCCGCTCGCTGGCAGCTCTGAAGCGCGCACGTGAAAAAGAAAAACGGTCCCTTCGGTCGGGTCGGCCAAGCGAGCCGCGCGAAAAGCAGATCCGCGACGTCATCGTGCCGGAAGCCATTACCGTACAGGAACTGGCCAAACGTATGGGCGAAAAGGGTGCGCAACTCGTCAAATCCCTGTTCAACATGGGTTCGATGGTCACCGTCAACCAGACGATTGACCAGGATACCGCGGAATTGCTGGTCGAGGAATTCGGTCACAATATCCAGCGTGTTTCCGAGGCTGATGTTGAAATCAACACCCAAGCCGATGTCGATCCGGAAGAAACACTGAAACCGCGTCCACCGGTCGTCACAATCATGGGCCATGTCGATCACGGCAAGACCTCGTTGCTCGACGCCCTGCGCGGGACCGACGTGGTTGCCGGTGAAGCGGGTGGTATCACCCAGCATATCGGCGCCTACCAGGTAACGATGAAAAACGGCGACAAGGTCACGTTCCTCGATACACCGGGTCACGAAGCCTTTACCGAAATGCGGATGCGCGGCGCCAATGTTACGGATATCGTGATTTTGGTTGTGGCCGCCGATGATGGTTTGATGCCGCAGACGATTGAAGCGATCAACCACACCAAGGCGGCAGGCGTGCCGATGATTGTGGCAATCAACAAGATCGACAAGGAAGGCGCAGACCCGACAACGGTCCGCACCCGTCTGCTCGAACATGAAGTGATCGTCGAAGAAATGTCCGGCGACGTTCTCGACGCTGAAGTTTCGGCGCTCAAGAAAATCGGTCTCGATGAACTGATGGACAAGATCCACGTTCAGGCTGAACTGCTGGAACTGAAGGCGCGTCCTGACCGTCCTGCCGAAGGCGCGGTTGTCGAAGCCAAGCTCGATATCGGACGTGGTCCGGTTGCAACCGTGTTGATTGAACGCGGTACCTTGAAACGCGGCGATGTCTTCGTCGTCGGTTCGCAGACCGGTAAGGTCCGGGCGATGATCGATGACAAGGGCAAGCAGGTCAAGGAAGCTGGACCTTCCATGCCGGTTGAAGTGCTGGGTATCTCCGGTGTTCCATCCGCTGGCGACAAGCTGACCGTGGTCGAGAATGAAGGCCGTGCCCGCGAAGTTGCAGCCTATCGTGCAGAACAGCAGAAGCTGAAACGCACCACGCAGGCGCCGACAAGCCTCGAGAATATGTTCTCTGCAGCGGCCAATAGCGCAGTGGAATTCCCGGTACTGGTGAAAGCCGATGTCCAGGGGTCTACCGAGGCCATCGTGCAGGCACTGAACAAGATTTCGAACGACGATATCAAAGTGCGCATCTTGCACAGCGGTGTTGGCGCGATCACGGAATCGGACGTTACGCTGGCCGGAGCCAGCAAGGCGC
>JBALUX010000131.1:0-8407 GCA_036963725.1 Parasphingorhabdus sp.
GGCGTGATCGCTGCGCGCAATTTCTTCGTTCGGTGATTTTCGGCCCTCAAGAGCGCGTCAATGCCAGCCAGCCCCGGCGCCGGGCGCGGGCCGCGGAGCAGCAAGTCGAGCTTGCGGACATTGTCGAGCCATTGCAGCCGCCCTTCCCCGCGCTGCACCAGCGGATGTTTGAGCAGGGCGAGAAATTCCGCTGGCGGGAAACCGTCGGCAACGGCCGCCAGCAGGTTGAGGAAAAACACGCCTTCCGGTAGCTTCGCCAAGGGCTGGCCAGCCGTATCATCTACCTGGATTTCCCAGCGTGTCAGATGGGCGGAGATGCGGGTCGCCAAGGACCGGTCCGGCGTGACAATCGCCACCCGCTGGTCCGGGTCTTCCAGCGCTTCGCGCGCCAGCAGCGCGATGACCTGTGCTTCTTCGGCGCTGTTGCGCGCCTCGACCGTCTGCACCCCGGCGAGGCTGCGCTCGCTGCTGTCCAGCGTCTGCCAGCGCACGGTCAGTTTCGGGATCGCGAAAGCATTGCTCAGCGCCCGGCTGCGCTTCGCCGCCGCGCCGCTTTCGCCCGTGCGCGGCCAGCGCAGGATTTCGCCCCGCGCAATCGACATCCGGTCGAGCAGCAATTTCATATGATATTGCGGATGGGTTTCCTGCGCGCGCTTTGCATAACCGCTGTCCGGGTCGGGCTGGAACGGGCCGAGCAAATCCCATTCCTCGTCCGGCATGATCAGGTCGAGGTCGGGCAGAACCACTAGCCCTTGAGGCATGAACGATATTGTTTCCAGAAAACGGGCAATGGCCGGAGCGGAGGTTGTGATACCCGCGGCAACAACAAAATGGTCGGGTGGCGATGTCTTCCAGCTCTTGGCAATATGGTCGAACAGGGCGTTACGGCGGACCGCCTGATCCACCCGCTGCCATCTTTCCAGCTGCTGCCGCCATTTCTCCGCGATGATCAGGAAGAAGCGATAGGAATCCTGCCAGTGGCTGGACAGGTCGAGACTTTCCGGCTCTGTCTTCATCAGGTCGGACAGCGAGATTTCCTCGACATTCAGCTGGTCGAGCGTGCTGGCGAACTCGCGCGCCAGCCGCAGCGCGTCCGTGGCCAATATGGCGTCGTCGCGCAGCCGGATTTCTTTCTGGATCAGTTGCGCCAGTGTGAGCAGGCGATCCATCGGATAGACAGCTGCCGGAATATCGAGCGCCAGTTCTCCGGAATCGAGCGCCACGCCGATGGATTCGTCCAGATCGAGATCGCCGATCACCGCCATTTGCGGCAATAACAGTCCGTCTTCGCTCAGCCGGACAAAGGCTTCCTGCAGCGCGCGCTGGGCGCGGTTGTTGGGCAGGATGACGAGCCCGCGGGCCAGTCCGAACGCATCCTTGGCAAAGCGGTCGATCAGCCCCTGTGCCAGCGCATCGGCGAAGCCGCCGTGCGCGGCGATATTGTAGATCGATGGCCGGCGGCGGTCAGACATTCGTCAGCGCGGCTTCTGTCGGCGCTATCGCTTGCGGCGTACCGACTTCAAACCATTGGCCTTCGTGAACTGTACCAAACAGCCGACCTTCGCCGATGGCGCGCTCCCAGAATATATTGGTGGAAAAGGCTCCGGCGGGCGCATCGCGCAGCAATCGTTTGGAGATCAGCTGGATACCAGAATAGATCAGCGGCGCCTTCTGGTCCGGAAGCTTGCGCGAAATGCGCTTCTCATCGTCGAGATGGAAATCCCCGTCGCCCTGATAATTGTGAGCGGCTTCCCGCTCAATCAGCAACAGTAGCGCGTCCATCCTGTCCTCGTCCCATGCCTGCGCCAATTGCTGCAGGCTGTTGGTTGGCCCATCGGTCCAGAGATTGTCGCTGTTGATGCAGAAGAAAATATCTTCCTCGATCATCGGCTCTGCCTGCACCAGTCCGCCGCCGGTCTCGAGCAGCTGCGCTCGCTCGTCGGACACCCGGATATCAATCGGATAGGGCAAGGCGGCGAGATGCGTTTCCATCATGTCGGCGAGATAGTGAACATTGACCACAGCCTTGCCAATTCCCGCCTCGACCAGCTTCTCGAAACAATGGTCGATCATCGCCTTGCCAGCGACCTCGACCAGAGGTTTGGGCCGCGTTTCGGTCAACGGACGCATCCGCTTGCCCAGCCCGGCCGCCATGATCATCGCGGTGTCGACTTTGGTCATTTGGCTTCTTTCGAGCCAGGCATCGGTCGGCTGCGAACTGCAGCCGGGATATTCTGGTCAAACCATTTCGCGACGGGTGCAAGCGCAGGGTGCCGCAGGTCTTTCTCCAGCAGACGCCACATTCGGGGCAGGAAATCGAGATAGCGCTGCTTGCCGTCCCGCATGCAAAGGCGGACAAAAATGCCAATGATCTTTGTGTTCCGCTGCGCGCCTAATATGGCATAATGGCTGCGAAATTCCGACGCTGCATCCGCGTCATGGTCGGCCAGATAATAGCCGAGCATATTTTCTTCGAGTTCATTCGGCACATCGCGGCGGGCGTCTTGCAGCATCGACACCAGATCATAGGCAGGATGGCCCATCAGCGCGTCCTGGAAATCCAGCAGTCCGAGCCGGCCGTCATCCAGCAGCATGATATTCTCGGCATGATAGTCGCGCATCACCGTAACGGGCCGCTCTTGAGCCGCAATAACGGGCGCGAGAATTTCCCGCCAGATCGCCTCGAAGCCCTCGCTATCGACGTCCAGCTGCTGTGCCGGGCAATACCATTCGGTCAGCAATTTGACTTCGCGCAAATATTGCGCCTCGTCATAGGGCGGCAGCGTGGCCGCCGGTGCCTTGTGCAGGTCTCGCAGCAGATCAATCACGCGACGATAGATCGCATCCTCGTCCTCCGGATGATCGTCGAGATGCTCGCGCATCCGCTGGTCGCCAAAATCCTCCAGCAGCACCAGTCCCTGGCCCAGATCGCGCGCGAAAATTTCGGGCGCGGCAAAGCCGGCGCCGACCAGATATTCGGCAATATCGATAAACGGCTTCGGGTCTTCATGCGGCGGCGGTGCATCCATCAGGATTGCCTTGCGATCGCCGTCCTCGACGCGGAAATAGCGCCGGAACGACGCATCTCCGGCGACCGGTGAAATACGGGCATTGTTCCACCCGTTCTGCTGCAAAAATTCTGCCGCTGCTGCCGGCGGTTTCATGTCAGTGGCCATCGATCTTTCCAAGCGTCCCCGGCTGTCCAAGTCAACCGGCGATTGCCCTCGCCGGTTATTTCCAGTTCGATATTGAGCGCATCCGTCCAGAAACTGTCGGGCATCCGGTCAGGCCATTCGACGATCATGGCGCCATCGATCAGCGCGTCTTCCAGACCGAGTTCGGGAATTTCCTCCGGATCTTCAATCCGGTACAGATCGACATGGGCGACCGGAATTCTGGTTTCGGGCGGTTCATAGGGCTGGACAATCGCGAAGGTCGGACTGGGTACTTCCTCGCCATAGCCCAGCCCTTCCAATATGCCTCTCGCCAATGTGGTCTTGCCGGCACCCAGCGTGCCCCGCAGCGCGATCTTGTCCCCGGCACGCAGCAGCGCACCGAGTTTCCGTCCGACATCCAGCGTCGCTTGCTCATCATCCAACATCATCATGATATCATTGCCGCGGCAGATGCAGGGTGACCAGCGTCCCCTGCCCCGGTTCGGAGGCCAGCGTGAGGTCGCCACCATGGGCGCGGACCAGCTGGCGTGCCAGAGGTAACCCGAGCCCGCCCGATTTTTCATTGGCTTTCTGATCCCGTGAACGCGCGAAACTGTCGAATACCTTGGACTGTTGGCCAGCGGTCATACCGGGGCCGTTGTCCGATATGTGGATCAGGGCCTGTTTTACATCTCCTGATCCATGGATGAGCAGCCGCCCGCCTTCATCGGTATATTTGATCGCATTGTCGACGATTTGCGAAATGGCCTGCGTGAGCCGCTTCTTGTCGGCCAGCGCCGAACCGAGCTTTTCGTCGAGCTGCAGCTCCACCCCGATGGTCTTGGCAGAAGCATCGTCGGCGAAATGGCCCGCGATATCCTCGATCAGCTTCTTCAGATTGACCTTATCCTTGGCGATTGGCAGCGCACCGGCTTCGCTTTGGCTGAGGTCGAGAACATTCTCGATCTGGTTGCCGAGACGTTTGACCGACTGGAGGATCGCGCGCACATATTCGTGACCCTGATCGGTCAGCGGCCCGGCAATGCCCTGATCCAGAAGCTCGGCAAAACCACCGATGGAGGTCAGCGGAGTCCGGAATTCGTAGCTCATGTTGGACAGGAAACTGCCTTTGATCGAATCCGCTTCGACCAGCGCCTCGTTGCGTTCGCGCAGCGCCTGCTCGATCCGGTAGCTGTCCGAAATATCGAGCATGGTGAACAATGCATTGCCGTCGGGCAAGGGAATGGCGGCAAATTCGAACCGCCGTCCGTCGGCGAAATTGAGCCGGCCGCCTTTTTGCTGGCGCTCGGTCGTTGCGCTGCGCACCATTTCGCGGACTTCCGAAATGCGGGCCGGCTGTTTCAACTGCCCTGCCATTTTTTGCATCAGCGAATCCACACGCGGATGTTTGCCGAGATCGGTTTCCTCGAGACCCCAGTTACTGGCAAATTGATGATTCCAGATATTCAGCTTCCCGTCGGCGGCAAAAACCGCGAGCGATTCAAACAGATTGTCGAAAGTGGCGGTCCGCACCCTGAGCAAAGTATCGCGAGCGCTCGCCAGCTGGACCTGTTCGGTGCGGTCTTCGAAAATGACCAGCAGCCCGCCGTCCGGAGTCGGATTGGCCAGCACCCTCAGGTGAGTGCCATCGGCGAGCAGCCAGTTTTCTTCCATCGCCCTGGCGGACTGGAACCAGCCGGTTCGCTCCTCGCGCCATTCCGGGAAATCACGGACTTCCGGAATGCGGTTCATTTCACGCATACGATCCAGCACACGCGGAAATTCCGGTCGCTCCGCTATCCATTGCTGGCGCATGGAGAAAATCCGCTGGAACGGGAGATTGCAGAATTTCAACGATTTGTCTGCGGCGAACTGGGCCACGCCGGCGGAAATCCGGTCGAGCATGTCGCGCTGTGATTCACCAAAACGCCGCTGCTCCCGCCGCGCATCGTCGAGCTCCTGGATATCGATTGCGTAACCGGCAATGCCGGACTTGCCGAGCGGCACATCGACGACCTGGGTCATGCGCCGTTCGCCGCCCACTGTGGTCGCCACAACCCGTTCAAAGGGCTCGCCCGTGTCCCGCGCCCGGGCCGCGGCATCGACCGGACTGAAACCGTCAACCGGTTCGACCAGCTCGACGCCATTGACAACGACCTGCTCGCCATTTTTCGCGTCGACCGCCGCGACATAGGCGCTGTTGACCAAAGTCAGGCGCAGGTCGGGCGAGCGGTGCCACATCGGAACCGGCGCCGCCTCGATCAGGGCGGAGAGCGCGTCGAACGCCGCGCGCGCCGCTTCATTCTCGTCGCGCAGCTTTGCGATCTCGCCTTCGCTGTCGGTCGCGTCGAAAATCCATAGCAGAGCGCTGCCGTTCGGCGCGATTTTCTGATCCGCCAGCCCGCCACGGATCAGCAGCGCCTTGTCCGAACCGCGCACTTTTATGGCCCGAACGAAGCTGCTGCCGGTTTTCTGGGCGAGATTGACATCCTGCATCAGAGCTTCCAGATCCTGCCGGATCATCCCGCGGGATTCCTCGGATAATTCCGAGATATGCGCAGGCAGATGATCGAAGCCGAGCCAGTGCATCAGTCTTTGCGATGCCTCCAGCTTGCCGTCGGATCGCACCAGCAACGGCAAGGCCGGCGAAGTTTCCAACAATCGTCCCAGTCTGCCGGATTGCCGCAGAGTGGATTCAGCCTTGCTCTTCATCGCCAGACCGGTCCAGATGGCCCAAGCGGCCGCGCCCAGCCAGACAGCAAGTATGAGGCCCAATATGACAGCCGTGAGATCAGGGACGTTGGACATTGACTATTCCGATTAGACGGATAGTTAACCTACGAAAACCCCTATTCTTTATGACTTGGAAATGCGCGGCAGACTAAGCTATTTGCGGTGTCGCATCAAAGCGGAGAACAGCCATGCCAATCGACGAAAGCCGGACCTTCAAACCGATAAACATCGCGTTGCTGACCGTTTCCGACACACGCACGCAGAAAGAAGACACATCCGGTGACATATTGGCCGATCGGATCGAGAAAAAGGGCCATATATTATTCTATCGCAATCTGCTGAGAGACGAAAAATCCATTCTTGTCGCGCAACTCCACCAATGGATTGACGACGAGCAGGTCGATGTCATCATCACCACCGGCGGCACCGGCCTGACCGGCCGCGATATCACGCCGGAAGCGCTGAATGCGGTCAAGGACAAGGACATCCCCGGGTTCGGCGAATTGTTCCGCTATCTGAGCATCGCCAAGATCGGCACCTCCACGGTGCAATCGCGCGCCTGCGCCGTGGTCGCGCGCGGCACCTATATATTCGCCCTGCCCGGCTCAAATGGCGCGGTGAAAGACGGCTGGGACGGCATATTGGACACCCAGCTCGACAGCCGCCACCGCCCCTGCAATTTTGTCGAGCTGATTCCCCGACTGCTTGAAAGATAGCTGTTAAATCCATTTGTTCTTACTATGTTCTCATAGTATATAGGAGCGATGGTCGACAAGAGCACAGAATTTCATCTCACCCAGAAGGGCAGAGGCGCGCCGAGCAACGGGGTGTCGCAGCGATTCAATCTCCTGGATCGGGAGATTGACGGCGACTGGCTCGACGAAAAGGAACGGATCGGGGACAGCGCCGCAAAGCTGACGACCGACGTCACCGTCGAATTTCCCAAATCGATTATCAATTACAACACATCGCCCGACCTGCCGTTTGATCGCTCGATCAATGCCTATCGCGGATGCGAACATGGCTGTGTCTATTGCTACGCCCGGCCTACCCACGCCTATCATGATCTGTCACCTGGCCTCGATTTCGAGAGCAAGCTGTTTGCCAAACCGAACGCCGCCGAGCTGCTCCGCCAGACATTTGCCAAACCCAATTATCAGCCGGCCAGCCTGGCCATCGGTACCAATACCGATCCGTATCAGCCGATCGAAAAACGCTACGGGATCACCCGGCAGATATTGGAAGTGATGCTGGAAACACTCCATCCGGTTGTGATCACCACGAAATCCAACCGGGTGCTCGAGGATATCAATCTGCTGGTGCAACTGGCGGTCAAGCAGCTTACGGCAGTAACGATTTCGGTCACCACTCTCGACCCCCAGACCGCGCGTCTGCTGGAGCCGCGGGCACCCGCTCCCGCACGACGGCTGGAAGCTGTGCGAAAGCTCAGCGAAGCCGGCATCTATGTGCACGTCAATATCGCGCCGGTGGTGCCTGGCATCACCGATCACGAGATTGAAGCTATCGTCGCTGCCGCTGCGGATTGCGGCGCCACCAGCATCTCCTTCATCCCCATGCGGCTGCCGCACGAAGTTGCGCCCCTGTTCGAACAATGGCTGGAGAGCCACTATCCCGAGCGCAGGTCAAAGGTGATGAGCATCGTCCGGCAGATACGCGGCGGCAAGCGCAACGATCCCGATTTCCACAGCCGGATGCGCGGTCAGGGCCCGTGGGCAGACCTGATCCGCACCCGCATAGGCATCGCGTCGCGCAAGGCCGGGATCGGCAAAGCGAAGCTCAAACTCAGAACCGATCTGTTCCGGCGCCCGATAGTCAAGGGCAGCCAGATGGAGCTATTCTAGGCGTCTGCCAGGCTCTTCAGCTTATAATCCCGATATTCTTCCCGCAGCGACCGTTTCAGGATTTTGCCGGTGGCGGTGTGCGGTACCTCGGCGACGAATTTCACTTCATCGGGCAGCCACCATTTGGCGACCTTGTCGCCGAGATATTCGAGGATATCGGCTTCGGACACATCGCTGCCCGGTTTGCGCACGACCAGCAGCAACGGCCGCTCGTCCCATTTCGGGTGATAGACGCCGACCGCCGCCGCTTCGGCGACACCGGCACAGCCGACAGCCGCATTTTCCAGTTCGATCGAGCTGATCCACTCACCGCCGGACTTGATCACATCCTTGGCCCGGTCGGTAATCTGCATCGTGCCGTCGGGATGCAACACCGATACATCGCCGGTATCGAACCAGCCATCATCTTCCACGGCATCCTCATCGGCGCGATAATAGCGCTTGATGATCCAGGGACCGCGAATTTCCAGCGTGCCGCTGGTTTTGCCGTCGCGGGGCGCAACATTGCCTTCTTCGTCAATCACCCGCAATTCGACACCGAATGGCGGCCTGCCCTGCTTGCAGATCACATCGACCTGCTCGTCAAAGTTCAGTTCATCCCAATTGGCGGGAAGCGAACCGGCGGTGCCGATCGGAGAGGTCTCGGTCATGCCCCAG
>JBALUX010000132.1:0-8380 GCA_036963725.1 Parasphingorhabdus sp.
CATCAGGTCGACAATCGACGTGCGCCAGTTGAGCTTGTCGGAGCCCGGGATGCTGTCCAGCCGCGCTGCAACGTCGACTTCGCTAATTGCCGCGCGCTCGGCCGGAGCCGCTGCTGCCGGTGCCGCTTTGACTTCGGGCTCTGCTGCCTTGGCTTCGCCGCCAAAGATTGCGTTCTTGATTTTTCCAAAAATACTCATGTTATGCTCCTCGTTAAGTTGGGGGGCTTATTGTCCGGCTTTTGCCTGCCTACACCCTTGGATGGCAATCTCGGTGTTCGCGGTCGCGGAGTCAATTGTCCTTCTCCGGTCCCCACGGATATGCGCGGCCCCCGTCGTGTAAACACTCGTAAAGTCCTCGATTGGGCGGTTTCTCGCCCGAAAATATGCTAGAGACACGGCAAGCAAGGAATCAAACGTGCCGTCATGGCATTGAAGGAGAGTGATTATGAATATGTTGGATATGTTGCAGCAGTCGGGTGGCATTGGCACGATGGCCAAGGAACTCGGGATCAACGAAGGCGTCGCCGAAGCGGGCGCTGCGGCGTTGCTGCCTGCCATATTGGGCGGTTTCAAGAAAACCACGCAGGCGCAACCCAGCGGTCTGGACGGGCTTGGCGGATTGCTCGGCCAGCTTGGCGGCGGCGGACTGCTCGATAGTGTGCTCGGCACGCAGCCGACGCCGGTGGAAAAAGGCAATGAAGTGCTTGGCCAGATTTTCGGTTCGAAGGAAGTCAGCCGGACCGTTGCGGCTGGAGCGGAACAGCAGACCGGGATCAGCAGCGACCTGCTGAAGAAAATGCTGCCGGTCGTCGCGATGATGGTGACGGGATATATGGCGAAACAGGGCGGCGACAGCGCCGGCAGTGCAGGCAACGGCGGCGGTATCGGTGGTCTGATCGGTGGCCTGCTGGGCGGCGGTAACAAGGCATCATCGGGCGGTCTGGGCGGTCTGGCTTCGATGCTCGACCTCAATGGCGATGGCAATCCGCTGGACGATATCATCGGCATGGCCGGCAAATTGACGCGCTAGTCTTTCCCGAACCAGAGGAATTTGAATATGAGCATGCTCGAAAAAATCATGGATATGTTGCCTGAAAATTTCAGTATCGACGATATCGCGGAAAAAGCCGGAATGACTGCGGACGAAGCCAAAAAGGGCGGCGAGGCCCTGTTCGCGAAATTGCGCGACGGCAGCACCGACAAGATGACCGCAATCAGGGAAGCCGCCGCCGAAGCCGGTGTCGATCCCGAGAAACTCAAAGGGCTGTTGCCGGCCATGGCTGAAAAAGCCGGTCTCGACGGCGAAGGCAGTCTGATGGACAAGCTGACCGGTTTGTTTGATCGCGATGGCGACGGCAATCCGATCAATGACTTGACCAATATGGCCAAGGGCTTCTTCAAGAAATAGGCTTGGTTTCCAGTTGAACGGGGTCTTCCAGCGCTTCCAGCAGGAGGATCCCGCCTTCGACTGCCGCAACTTTCGCGACCATGCCTATTTGCATGTCCGGCCCTCTTGCCGGCCACACGCCGTCAGCGACTTTCGCGCGCCCGCTGGTCGACGATACCGCCTCCACGATGGTCACAGTCCTGCCGACCAGCTGCGCGGACCGGTTGTTGAGCATCGGATTTTCGCTTTCGACATTGTGAGTCAGATACCAGCGCCGTCCGCCAAGCACCGCCAGGATGGTCGACAGACCAAATACGGTCAGCTGCCCCGCAATCGTCAAATCGATGAATAACGACAATATGCCGGTCACCGCCGCTGCTGCTGCTACCCAGATCAGGAAGACGCCAGGCACGAACAGTTCCGCCAGTGCTAACAGGGCTGCCAGCCCCAGCCAGACATATTCCGGATTGTTCAGCGTGAAATCATCCATGGCTCATGCTCCGCTTATGACCGGTCTCACTTGTCCTGATTGTCGAACGGACCCTTGCGTGCGGGTGGCGAGAACATCTGGGTGTTTTCACCCAGCGCCTCTTTGGCCAATGCGCCAATGCCGCCCAACGTACCGATAAGCTGCGTGGCTTCGATCGGGAATAATATCGTCTTGGCGTTTGGCGAAGTGGCGAATTTCTCAACCGCCTTCACATAGTCCTGGGCGACGAAATAGTTGATCGCTTGAGCATTGCCACCGGCGATGGCTTCGGACACCATCTGGGTTGCCTTTGCTTCGGCTTGGGCTTCGCGTTCGCGGGCTTCAGCGTCGAGGAAGGCTGCTTCCTTGCGGCCTTCTGCCTGCAGTATCTGGCCCTGCTTTTCGCCTTCGGAACGCAGGATTTCGGAAGCGCGTGCGCCTTCGGCATCAAGGATATTGGCGCGCTTTTCGCGCTCTGCCTTCATCTGCCGCGCCATCGCGTTGATAATATCCTGCGGCGGGCGGATGTCCTTGATCTCGACGCGGGTTATCTTGATCCCCCAGGGTGTGGTCGCGTCATCAATCACGGTCAGCAGACGTCCGTTGATCTCGTCGCGTTTGGAGAGTGTCTCGTCCAGGTCCATCGAACCCATTACGGTGCGCAGATTGGTGGTGACGAGATTGAGGATCGCATTGTAGAGATCATTGACTTCATAGGCGGCTTTGGAAGCGTCGAGCACCTGGAAGAAGACCACGCCGTCGGTGGAGATCATCGCATTGTCCTTGGTGATGATTTCCTGTCCGGGAATATCGAGCACCTGCTCCATCATGTTGACCTTGCGGCCGACGCGATAGAGAAAGGCGGGATAGAAATTGAATCCCGGTTGCGCCGTCGTGGTAAAGCGGCCGAAATATTCGATTGTATAATTAAAGCCCTGCCGGACGATCTTGATGCTCGCAAAAAGATAGATGATGGTGACAAGCAGCACCAACAATAACAGCGGAATACCCATATCTATTCTCCTTTGCGAACCATCTCATTATCATTGATTATTTGCGGGATAATGCCAAGGGAAAAGCGAATTTTTCGCGCTAGCACAAGGGTTGCAATTGCCATGCGTTTCATTGCTGTTTTGATTTTTACCGGCCTGATCTTGACCAGTGCGGCGCGCGCGCAACCGATTGGCGAAGCTGATCTGCTCCGGCATATCGAGATTTTGGCGAGCGATGATTTCGAAGGACGGGAACCCGGTACGATTGGTGAAAACAAGACCGTCAACTATATCGCCAGCCAATGGTCGGCGACAGGCCTCGAAGCGGCGGGAGAAAACGGCTCCTGGTACGCGCCAGTGCCTCTGGTGGAGCGAACGCCGGCGACCTATCGCCTATATGTTACAGACAGCCGCCGGAGTGATACCGTGCGCGTGCCGCAGGATGAGATCGTCCTGCAGAGCCGGGATTCGTCCTTCCGCCAATATAATATGCCGCTTGTATTCGCGGGCTTTGCCGATCCCGAACAAGGGCAGAACGGGGATTCGGTCGCGGGAAAACTGGTGTTCGTGACGCGCAATCCGCCGGCAGATGGCGACGACCTGCCGGACTATCGCGACCGCAAGATCCAGTTGATCCGGGACGGCGCGCTCGGGGTGATTGCCATTGTCGAAAACGAGGGTCTGTGGCCGAGATATGCCAGAGCGTTCCAGCGCGGGTCGACGGCTTTGGCCGACCCTGAAAATCACGCGGAAGTCGAAGGCGTGATCAGCTACGATCAGTTCAGAAAGCTGGTCCGGCAATCCGGCGTGGATGCCGAAAAATTGCTGACCGGCGCTCGCAGCGTTTCCCGCGTCGATCTTGGCCTCAGCGCGGATGCCGTGGTGGAGACAAAGATCCGAGATTATCTGTCCCACAATGTGATAGGAAAGATTCCCGGCACGGATCCGGCGAGCGGGGCCTTGCTGTTTCTGGGGCACTGGGATCATTTTGGCATATGCCGGGCCGAAGATCCGCTGGAACCAGACATGGACCGGATCTGCAACGGCGCGGTCGACAATGCCAGCGGCATATCGCTGCTGATCGAAACCGCCAGACGCCTGTCCGCCGAGGAGCATGACAGAGACATATATTTTCTCGCCACGACCGCGGAGGAAAAAGGGCTACTGGGCGCGCGCGCGTTTGTCGAAGCTCCGCCGGTCGCACTGGAAAATTTCCTTGCCGTCTTCAATGCCGATACCGTCGCCCTTTCCGACAACCGCAAGAAGATCGCTGTTGTCGGGCTGGGAGAGACGGTGCTGGACGGGGATATCGAGATCGTTGCCGCACAAGAGGGGCGCGAGATCGATCGGAGCGGCAAGGCCGACGCCTATATCAAACGGCAGGACGGCTATGTTTTTCTGGAACGCGACATTCCCGCCTATATGATCACCAGTGCTTTCGCCGACGAGGAACGGCTTCAGGCCTATATTAACGGTCCCTATCATGATGTTAGCGACGAGGTGAACGACAGTCTGTTGCTGGGGGGCGCGGCTGCCGATGCCGATTTCCATGTGGCACTGGGCCGCTATTTCTCCTCGACTGTGACATATCCGGGAAAAGCCACTAGCGGTTCCGCCGATAACTGATTACATGGGCCGCCACAGAATCACATTCAGACATCGGAAAGTGGCGATAATGAGCAGGTCGAGCAAGCATAAAGAAATTCGGTTGGGGCTGACTTTTGACGATGTCCTGTTGCGGCCGGCTGCATCAGATATCGTGCCGAGCCAGGCCAATACGAAAACCCGTCTGACCAAGCTGATCGGGCTCAACATTCCGGTCATTTCCTCCGCTATGGATACCGTGACCGAGTCCGACATGGCGATTGTCATGGCGCAAATGGGCGGCATCGGTGTTTTGCACCGCAACCTCACCCTGGAGCAGCAGACCGCAGCCGTGCGGCAGGTTAAGCGTTTTGAATCCGGCATGGTGGTCAATCCGATCACTATTGCACCGGACGCGACGCTGGCAGAAGCGCAGGCGACAATGGCGCAGAACCGCATCTCCGGTATTCCGGTGGTCGAAAAATCCGGCAAGCTGGTCGGCATTTTGACCAATCGCGATGTCCGTTTTGCCGAAAATCCCAAGCAGCTGATTTCCGAACTGATGACCAAGGATAATCTGGCAACAGTTCCGGCTGGCGTCAGTCAGGAAGAAGCGCGGCGCACCCTGCATCAGCGGCGGATTGAAAAATTGCTGGTGGTCGACAATGATTACCGCTGCGTCGGTCTGATTACGGTCAAGGATATCGAGAAAGCCGTTACCTATCCCAATGCAACCAAGGACGAAACCGGTCGCCTGCGCGTCGCTGCGGCATCGACCGTCGGCGAAAGCGGACTGGAGCGCACGCAGGCGCTGATCGATGCGGAATGCGATCTGATCGTGGTCGATACCGCCCATGGTCACAGCGCGATGGTCGCGCGGGCAGTGGAAGACATCAAAAAGCGTTCGAACAACACCCAGATCATCGCAGGTAACGTGGCAACAGCCGCGGCGACCCGGGCGCTGATCGATGCGGGTGCTGATGGTATCAAGGTCGGTATCGGACCCGGATCGATCTGCACCACGCGCGTGGTCGCCGGTGTCGGTGTTCCGCAACTGACCGCCATCATGGACTGTGCAGAAGAAGCCGATAAGTCGGGTATCCCGGTTATCGCCGATGGCGGGTTGCGCACTTCTGGTGATGTGGCGAAGGCGCTCGCCGCCGGTGCATCGGCGGTGATGATCGGCTCTCTGCTGGCAGGAACAGAAGAAGCGCCGGGAGAAACCTTCCTCTACCAGGGCCGTGCTTACAAGAGCTATCGCGGCATGGGCTCGGTCGGCGCGATGGCGCGCGGATCGGCGGATCGCTATTTTCAACAGGATATCACCGACCAGATGAAACTGGTGCCAGAGGGTATCGAAGGGCAGGTGCCGTTCAAGGGGCCGGCGCGCGATGTTATCCATCAACTGGTTGGCGGCGTGAAGGCGGCAATGGGCTATACCGGTTCTGCGACGCTCGAGGATTTGCGCGAACGCGCCGAATTTGTCCAGATCACGAATGCCGGATTGCAGGAGAGCCATGTCCATGATGTGGCAATCACCAGAGAAGCGCCGAATTATCCTACGCGATAGGGTCTCCGGAGCCATCGCGTGATCGAAGCCAAGATAGTCCTGATGATGTCCATCTGGCCTGCCGGGCAGATGGATGACAAGCCGCTCTGGACGAACGAGATTTATCTGACGGTCGAGAGCTGCGAAAAGGATGCTATGGTGCTGAAAGCCAAAATTGCCGCGAAATATGGAGCTGCTACCCGGACGGAACATCAGTGCATCAGCGTCGATGACCGGGTGGAGACATGACACCAGCAGCAAGAATGCAAGCCGCGATAGAGATGCTCGACTGGATCATTGCCGCTGCGCGGGACAATGGGGCCTCTGCGGACAATATCGCCAAGAAATTCTTCAAGGAACGCCGCTACGCCGGATCGGGTGATCGCCGCGCTATTCGCGAACTGGTTTATTCCGCCATCCGGCGCTGGGGCGACCGGCCGGAAAGCGGCAGGCAGGCCTTGCTCGGCCTGGTAGCCAAGCAGCCCGAGTTGCGTGAGCTATTCAGCGGTTCAAACTACGGTCCCGCTGCGATTGCAGACGGGGAAGCGGTTGCCAGCGGCGCGCAAATTCCCGATTGGCTGACGGACAAATTTGCCGCTTTGATAGACGAGACCGAACGGAAGGCGCTATTCGATCGTGCGCCGCTCCATGTTCGCGTCAACGGCCAGCGTTCTACCGATATGGAAGTCAAATCCGCCTGGCCGGAAGCCGTCTCTCTCGCCTTGCCGCATGGCTATGAACTGCCGGCCGGCAGCCAGCTGGAAGACAAGGCGCTGTTCCGCGAAGGCGCAATCGAAATTCAGGATCTCGGCAGTCAGGCGATTGCAATGGCTGGCGCTGCTGCCAAGCCGGAGCTGGTTCTCGACCTGTGTGCGGGAGCTGGCGGCAAAACGCTCGCTCTTGCGGCGATGCTGCCTGCGGAAAGCAAGATTATCGCGGCGGACACGGATCGCGGCCGTTTGAGCCGGATCGAGCCCCGCAAGCGCAGAGCCAGCGCCCGCAATATCGAAACCATCTTGCTCGGACCGGGCAAGGAAATGGAGTCGCTTGAGCATCTGAAAGCCAGTTGTGATCTGGTGTTGATTGACGCGCCTTGCAGCGGCACGGGAACCTGGCGGCGCAACCCCGAATTGCGCTGGCGAATGACGCCGAAGCGGCTCGAACATACAGCCGAATTGCAGCAACGACTGATCGAACTCGGCAGCGAGCTGGTCAAACCCGGCGGACGGCTTGTTTACGCCGTTTGTTCGCTTCTCGATGCTGAGGGCGGCGACCAGACGGACAAGTTTCTCGAAGGCCACTCAGGATGGCGGGAAATATCGATTGATTTGCCGATTGGCCGCCCATATCGTAAAGGCACACTTCTTTCACCGCACCATGACGGAACGGATGGCTTTTATTTTACCTGTCTCGAAAAATTGTGATAGCAAAACATGTTAAGCCAGCATGCAGATGAGTCTGGCTATGGTCGCGAGAGTTTATTGGAGCTGATTATGCGTTTTTCACCGGCTGTTGTGGCCTTGTCTCTCGTTTTTGCCACCGTTTCCAGCGCCACTTTTGGCCAGTCGGCGGATATCGAAATCAAGCAGCGCTCGGTTGAATATATGCAATTGGGTGAAGCGGCGCAAAAGCGCGGCGAACTTGATCTGGCAGCGGATCTTTACGAAACATCTTTGGTCGTCGATCCGCGCAACGGGTCGGCTTTCATTGCCTTGGCGCAAATTGCCCGGGTGCAGGAACTTCCCGGCAAGGCGATCCGTCTCTATCGCGAAGCGCTGATACTGGATCCGAATAATCTCGATGCACTGGCCGGGCAGGGTGAGGCGCTTATCCAGCGCGGCGCGCTGGAAAAAGCCCGGGTAAACCTGTCGCGGATTGAAACCCTGTGCCGCTCGCGCTGCGCGCAAAATGACCAGCTGGCTTCGGCGATCAAGCTGGCGGAAAAGAAACCGGTGTTGTCGGCGGAAGCGGTTACGCCCAAGCCGCAAATCGGTGACGAGGAACCGGTTACCGAAACGCCCTGAAACAGGCTATCGCTATAATCTAGAAATCATAGACCAATGTTGCGCGGCTGAGCGTATCGGTTTTGATCCTGCCGGCCGGCGGGTTGGTTTCATGTTCAATCGTATAGGACAGGCGAGCAGAAAGCGATCCGAGCAATTTTGCGTCGAGCGCTGACGTCGCCGTCAAACTGGTGTTGTCGCTGTCGATGACAACCACAGCCGAACTGAACCCCTGTGCATCGCTGGCGTAGGTGCCACCGGCATCCTGCGAAAATTTGAGATTGTCGGAAATTTTCCAGTCAAAATCGAGTCCCGCCAGAGCGGCGAGGCTGCTTTTGGAGCCACCGCCAGAAAAATTGGTGATGCGAAATGCCGGCCCCGCTTTTGCCGCGAGGC
>JBALUX010000133.1:0-8081 GCA_036963725.1 Parasphingorhabdus sp.
AAGGAAGCCGCTGCGGTCGGCGATGATGCCGGCGTGCCGCAATTCATGAAACAATGGGCGGCGATGGGCGACAAGCTGCAGGAACTGGCCGCCGAAGACGAAGCCAAAGGTCGCAATTTTTCTGCTTCCAACAAGCTGGAGCGAGCATCGCTCTATCTGTTTACCGCAGAACGGATGCAGGGCCACGGCCATCCGGGTCGCACCGAGACTTTCGCCAAAGCGCGCAATGCTTTCGACCGTTCATCAAAGCTCGGCAAGCTCAACCGGGAACGGGTGGAAATTCCGCTCGAGACCGGCACCATGCCGGCGATCTGGACCAAGGCACCTGGTGCTGGCAAAAAACCCGCTGTCGTGTTTTGCAACGGTCTCGATAGTAACAAGGAGCTGCTCTACTGGACGCGCTTGCCCGAAGAGCTCGCACGTCGCGGAATTTCAACCCTCTGTGTCGATCAGCCGGGCACGGGCGAGGCTTTGCGTTTGCAGAACATCCCCGTCGATCCGCATTCTGAAAGCTGGGCTTCGAAAGCTGTCGACTGGCTGGAAACGCAAGACAATGTCGATCCATCGAAACTCGGCATGACCGGCATTTCACTGGGCGGTCATTTTGCGCCGCGCGCGGTCGCTTACGAACCGCGCTTTGCCAGCGGAGCTGTCTGGGGTGCAAATCATAATTGGCGCGAAGTGCAGGACAAAAGGATGAAGCGCGAAGGCGAAAATCCGGTTCCGCATTATTGGGCGCATGTCATGTGGGCTTTTGGTGCCGAAAATATGGAAGATTTCCTCGAGAAATCGACCGACATGAATCTCAACGGCCATATGGACCGGATCAAGGTTCCCTTTCTCGTTACCCATGGTTCCAATGATCGCCAGATCAGCGTGGATTATGCATCCGATCTATATGACCAGCTGGTCAACTCACCCCGCCGCGAGAAGGTCATCTTCACGCCGCGCGAAGGCGGTGTCGAACATGTCGGCGCGGACAATATGAGCTACGGTCGTGACTTGCTGTCCGACTGGTTCGCCGAAACATTGGGTGGGAATGCCGGATAGTAGGATCGACTGAAGAATTGACTGTGGTGCAGGGAAGAGGTTTCGAACATGAATCAAGCTACGACAGGGCAAGCCGGCATCCATAGCGCGGCCACTCGGCACGGCGTCATTCTTCTCCTCGCTGCAATGATGCCGATCATGGCGATCACTTCGCTGATTCCGGTCCTGCCGCTCTTGTTCAAAGAGTTCGCCAGTGTCAGCGGGAGTGCGTTTCTCGTCCCGATGGCACTGACGATCCCGGCACTATGTGTCGCGCTCTTCTCGCCATTGGCTGGCTGGCTTTCGGACAAATTGGGACGCAAACATCTCCTGGTCGGCGCCCTAGTGCTCTATGCCGGCTTCGGGATCATTCCCTGGTTCCTGCATGATCTGATGCAGATTATCGGCGCGCGCATCGCGCTTGGGATTACCGAAGCTGTTATCATGACCGTGGCTACCGTGATGATCGGGGATTATTTCGAAGGCGCACGCCGCGAAAAATGGATTGCGCTTCAGGTCGGTTTCGGGAGTATCGCAGCTATTATCCTCATCGCGGTCGGCGGCGGCCTCGGCGAACTATTGGGTTCTCGCGGGCCGTTCCTGCTCTATCTTCTGGCGATACCAATTGCCGTCGCTGCGGCGATCATATTGTTCGAGCCGACGGTCAAATCCACCGTTTCAGAAGGCGCCAAAGCGGGCTTTCCGTTCAAGGCTGTACTACCGCTGATCTTGACTACGATTGGTGTCGGTATTGTATTCTACTCCATCGTTGTTCAGTTGGGGCCTGTTCTTGGGCTGTCAGGGGAAGTCTCTCCGGCGACCATCGGCATGATCGGCGCCTTGACCAACATTGCGGTGGCCGTCGGTTCGGTTCTCTTCAACAAGTTCAAAGCAAATGTCGGGCCGCGCCTGCTCATAGTCGGCCTCGTTCTTGCCGCCATTGGTTATGCTGGGATCAGCATGTCGACGAGCCTCGTTCTTCTTGCTTCATTTGCCGTTCTGGCCTGCATCGGCAGCGGCATGTTGCTGCCCAATATGCTCACCTGGACCATGAACAGCCTGCCGCCCGAAACGCGCGGACGGGGTATGGGCATGTGGACTGGAGCATTTTTTCTGGGCCAGTTTGCCGCACCCATCGTAACCGCTAGCATCGTACCGATTACCGGCGGTTTTGCTGAAACCTTCCTGGCCTATGCTGCCGTGATCGCGGGCGCTGCGATAGTCGTGGTGGTCATGAACCGGGAAAGCCTCGCGAAAGCCGCAGCATGACCACGGGGAATATAGCTTCGCTGGATATAGATCCGTTTGACGAAGCCTTTCTCGCCGATCCCTACGCGCATCATGCTGCTCTTCGCGACGCAGGTCCGGTCGTGTGGCTAGAGCCGCTCGGCGTCTATGCCATGGCCCGTTTTGACGAAGTGCAAAGCGCGCTCAGGGATCACGAGACCTTCTGTTCCTCGCGCGGTGTCGGACTGGCCGACTTCTCCAAGGAAGAACCATTCCGTCCGCCATCCTTGTTGTTGGAGGCTGATCCGCCACTGCATGATCGCACCCGGTCGATCATGAACAGGATCGTTTCCCTGAAAGCCCTGAAGCAACTTCGTCCCGCATGGCAGGCAAAGGCGGACGCATTGATTGCTAGGCTCGTCAGCAAAGGGCAATTTGACGCGGTTCCAGAACTCTCGGAAGCCTTTCCGATGATGATATTCCCCGACATGATCGGTCTGGCCGATGAAGGCCGCGAACATCTGATCGATTATGCGACGATTGTGTTCAACGCTTTCGGGCCGCGCAACCGTGTTTTTGAAGAGGGCAATGCCGGCAAGGAGGCTGCGATTGACTGGGTTGCCTGGGCCTGCGAGCGCCAGAACCTCAAGCCGGGCGGCTGGGGCATGGCTTTGTACGAAGCGGCTGACCGCGGCGAATGTACGCCAGAGGAAGCAGGCAAGATGGTGCGCTCGTTTCTATCCGCGGGAGTCGATACAACCGTCAACGGCATTGGCCACATGATATTGGCTTTGGCCAGTCATCCCGAGGAATTCCAAAAGCTTCGCGAGAATCCCAAGCTGGCGTCTCGCGCGTTCGAAGAGAGCTTGCGCTGGGATTCCACCGTGCAGACTTTTTTCAGGACAACCGCAAAAGATACCGAAGTCGCTGGCATTACGATTCCGGAGGGATCGAAGGTTTTGCTGTTCCTGGCTTCGGCCAATCGCGATCCGCGCAGTTGGGATGAACCCGATCAATTCCGGATCGACCGCAATGTCAGCGGCCATGTCGGGTTTGGCTTCGGCATCCACCAATGTCTGGGACAAATGGTCGCAAGGCTGGAAGGTGAGCTGATCGGCGAGGCACTGGCGAAGCACGTTTCCACAATTCGCCTGACCGGAGAACCGCAACGCCGTTTGAACAATACGCTCCACGCACTGGCTTCGTTACCGGTCGAGGTGGAGCCCGCATGACCGGAACCCCACCCATATTATATTTTGCACCCTCCACCTGCGCGCGAGTTACGCTGACGGCGCTGGAGGAGATCGGGCAACCTTTCGAAACCAAGCTGGTCGCCTTCATGGCTGGCGAACACCGGTCGGACGAGTATCTGGCTATCAATCCTTCGGGTAAGGTTCCGGCGCTCAAAACAGATGCGGCTGTCCTGACGCAAAATGGCGCGATTCTGCTCTATCTGGCGCGGACATATCCTGAGGCAGGCCTGCTGCCATTGTCTGGTGATCCTCATTCTGACGCGTTGGTAATGTCGATGCTGTTTCGTTTGTCGAGTGATCTTCATCCTCTGGTCACCCGATTCGTCATACCGGGCATGATATTGTCCGATCCGTCGGCATCTCCGCACGTGCGCATGAAAGCCGAAGAAGTGCTGAAGTTGCAATTGGCGCCGATCGCCGCCCAACTGGCCACGCAAGACTGGCTCATGGGTGATCGCTGGTCGATCCTCGATGCCTATCTCGCTTGGATATGGTTCCGTATCACCGGAGCGGGTTTCGACCCTGCAAATTTTCCGGCTATCGCCAGCCATTATGATCGGGCCAGCGAGCGACCCTCGGCAAAAGCAGCCCTTCAGCGGGAAGCGAGCGCGCAGGACGAACTTGCTGCCCGTGGTCTCGCATTCGTGCCGCCCGACATTAACAAGTGATCCATCGATATGCCAATGGTATGAAATGCCCCTTGGCCGAACACAGAAGGAAGTGAAACATGACCCAGAACCCAATCCGCCGCGTCGTCACCGGCCATAATGCCAACGGGCAGGCCATTATTCAGGAGGACGGCGTTGTCCCGCGGATCCAGAAGATCGGTGGAGACACAGGCCCGATGTTTTACGAGGTCTGGAACACCCGCGCCACACCGGCTCCGATTGACCCCAGTTCGGGAGAGCCACCGGAAGAAGGCATCATTCTCGCGCCACCCAGCAACGGCACGAGAATCCGCGTTCTTGATATTCCGCCCGACGACGACAGTTTTGCTGATATGACACCGGAACAGGCGAAGGCCCATTTTGCCGAAATCGGTGCAGCAGACGCATCATCCTTCGAAGGGGAAGGCTCGCGTCATGCCCATATGCACCGCACCGAAACGGTCGATTACGGGATCGTGCTGGAAGGCGAGCTTGTGCTGATCATGGATGAAGGTGAAACCACCGTCGGCGTCGGCGACATCATCGTGCAGCGCGGCACCAATCATGGCTGGTCCAACCGTACCGACAAAAATTGCCGGATAGCGTTCATCCTGATCGACGGAAAATTTTCCGAAGAACTGAAGGGCTGACATGCGGCTGGCGATCACCGGGGCAGGGGGCTTCGTCGGCCGCGCGGTCGCCAGCCATTTGAGCGATATGCAATTTGATGGAGCGGTCCGGCTGATTGATCTGGAAATTTCCGGCCACTCCGACTTCGAATCTGTCAAACTTGATCTGGCTGATCCCGGGGCACTGGACGGTGCCTTGGAAGGCGTTGACCGAGTGCTGCATCTTGCGGCGCTTCCTGGCGGGGCAGCGCAAGCCGATCCGGCGCTGTCACGGCAGATCAATCTCGACCTGTCGCTAAATCTGCTAGAGCGCATGGACGGCCGCCGGCTGGTATACGCCAGTTCCATCGCTGTGTTCGGTGACAGTTTTCCTGCAGCGGTTGATGACGATACAGTGGTGCATCCGGCATCGGTTTACGGCACGCACAAACGGATGGTTGAGCTGGCTTTTGCAGACGCCGTCCGGCGACAGGCAGTTACCGGAGGAGCTCTGCGGCTCCCCGGCATTGTTGCCAGACCAGACTCGGCAGAAGGCTTCGGATCCGCCTTTCTGAGCGATGTATTTCACGCGGTTCGTAACGGCAAGGCTTATACGCTACCGGTTTCCACCGACGCAACGAGCTGGCTGATGTCTGTGAAAACCTGCGCCAAGACCCTGGTGCATGCGCTGCTTTCCGATTTTACCGAAGCAGACCCGATAATGCTGCCTGCGGTCCGGGCTCCCATGCAGGATCTGGTCAAGTCGGCCGCGCGATACGGCGATAGCAGCAAGATCGATTTCCGACGGGATGATAATATCCAGCGGCTGTTCGCATCCCATCCTCCCCTGACCACGCAGAAGGCCGACAGTCTGGGGTTTGCTGGTGATATAACTCTCGACGGGTTGGTGGACCATGTGTTCGCCTCTGCCTGATTTCGACAAATAATCAATTTCAAACGAAAGACGATGACATGATATTAGCAACATTGAAAACCGCAAACCCGGACGGACAATTGATCGCGGTATCCCGTGACCATCAACGCTATGTGAAGATTGAAGGTCCCGTTTCCAGCCTGCTCGGCGCGACGGAAAACTGGGACAGCTCGAACGCAAAAATACAGGCGGCGTCCGATCAGCTTGCACAAGGCGGGGGAGATTCTCTGGACGCTTCCCAACTGGCGGCTCCCTTGCCGCGTAGCTGGCAGTGGCTCGACGGTTCCGCTTTCTCGACTCATGGCGATCTTATGCAGATTGCCTTCGGCCTCGACCCGATCGATACCGACAGACCGCTTATGTATCAGGGGATGTCCGATAAATTCTTTGGGCCGACAGAGGATGTTCCTTTGCCCACCACCGAACATGGCATCGACTTCGAAGGCGAATTTGGCGTGATCGTCGATCATGTACCGATGGGCACTTCTGCCGAAGATGCGATGGACCATATCAAGCTGATCGTTCAGATCAACGACTGGTCGTTGCGCGCCATTGCCCCGATCGAAATGAAAACCGGCTTCGGCTGGGTCCAGGCAAAGCCGGCCTGTTCGATGGCACCTTTTGCAGTAACTCCGGATGAACTGGGCGAAGGCTGGAAAAACGGCCGCGTCTGCCTCAACCTTGACATCAACTGGAATGACAAGAAATTCGGCTCAGCCAATGGCGCAGCGATGGATTTCGGTTTTCACGAACTCGTTGCCCATGCTGCTTTGACGCGGGACCTTGTAGCGGGCACGATCATCGGATCGGGGACGGTTTCAAACCCTGGCTATGCCGAGGTCGGTTCCAGTTGCATTTCCGAAGTTCGTGCAATTGAAATGATACGGGACAAGGGACCGGCGACGACACCCTTCATGTCCTTCGGTGATCGTATCCGTATGGAAGGCAAGGGCATTGACGGCTCGTCACCATTTGGCGCAATCGACCAGAAAGTTGTGCAGGCCTGATTGTTTCGAGCCCAATATCCCATGAATGCATATCATAGGACTTATGACTTAAAAGGCTTTTTACCCTCGGTATCGGGAAGCTAGTATTTCAGAAACAAACTAGCACCCTGCTACCATGGGGCGAATATTGAAAATATTGGAGAGTGACTTGGCTTACCCTTTTTCTTCCGATCAGGTAATGGTGCGCAATCGTTGGTATATCGCCGCATTCAGCGATGAAATAACCCGCGAGCCGATGGAACGGACGATTTTGGGCAAGGTGGTTGTTTTCTACCGGACCGAAGCCGGGGCACCGGTCGCGATGTACGGGATTTGTCCGCACCGTTACTTTCCGTTGGCCCAGGGCCGGCTGGAAGGCGACGCCATTGTCTGCGGCTATCATGGTTTCAAATTCGATTTTGACGGGAAATGTATCGAAATTCCGTCGCAGGGAACCGGCTCGGGATTCTGCCAGCCATCCTACCGGATCGAGGAGCGTGGATCTTTGTGCTGGATCTGGATGGGGGATGAGGAGCTTTGCGATACGGCCCTGATTCCGCCTTATGAGGATTTCGGCCTCGATCAGCCGGGTTGGTATGACAGCTCCTATAATTATTGTCACATCAAAGGCCGGCCGCAGTTGCTCATCGATAATCTGATGGATCTTACGCACCTGCCTTACGTCCATCACCATATCAAGGGCGCCGACGGCATGAAAAACCCCAAGCTGCATCAGGAAGAGCGCAAGGGGTTTCTCAATGTCATTCGGGAAATGCCGCTTTACTGGAATCCGTTCCACGAACTGATCTACGGCAAAGATGCTGCGTTTGAGGGTGAGGCGCGGGTTGAAAATGCCACTGCCGTATACGGGCCGGAGCTGATCCGTACCGGCCTTGGTACCATCCAGTCGATTGACGGAGATACAAACGTTCCACCCGAACTGGGTACTATCCACATCTTGCACGGCATCACGCCGGAAACTGAAAATACGGTGCATTATTTCGGCTTTTCCACGCGTGACTTCCGTCTGGGTGACAAAGGCCTCGACGAGTTCCAGCTCAACTCCGATGTCAAAATCCGCGGTCAGGACAAGGTTGCGATCGAGGCGGTGGAAGAGCGTCTGGAGAAATCAGCGCAATTGCAGCAGGAGCTGCTGGTCAAATCTGACATGGGCGCGGTCAAGGTCAGAAAAATGATCCAGGATATGCTCGACGCTGAAGCCCGTGAAAACGCATGAGCGACGGAATATCAACCTGCGGTCATGAACTGAAACCCGTCCCCGTTGAAAAACGTGGGAAACATCTGGTGGTGGACATCCATGCCCATCTGAACGTTGCATCGGCTGATGCGATGATCCGGGCCGAAATCCCCAATCCGCCAAACCCGATGGCTTTCAT